>JAHRWC010000136.1 GCA_019090365.1 Flavobacteriaceae bacterium | reverse complement strand
TTTAATCCATACACTAAATAGTTTAGAGGAAACATAACAAAAAATAGACCTATCCAAAATAAAGGCTCCATCCAAAAGTGACTAGTAATATCGAAAGGGACTAGATAAATCCAAATAGTAGGAAACCAAAGCCCAGGGCGCGATATTTTTAAATGTTTAAGTAGTGTTTTAATTTAATTTCTAAATATTACATGTGAAATGTAAATTTAATATAAGATTTTTAAAATTTTATACGTTATCATAATTTATGTGATACCTTGTAAAAATCATTGTATTTTTACACAATCAATTTATAATATATGGCGTCTTCTTTTGAAAAATACCAAAAACGCAGACTAATTTCTTCATATTTCTCAGTAGTGTTAAGTATCTCTTTAGTACTGTTTTTATTAGGTTTATTAGGGCTTTTAGTGTTAAACACAAAAAAAGTTGCTGATCATTTTAAAGAGAAAATAGCCTTAACTATTTATTTAAAAGATAGTGCCAAAGAAGTTGAAATTACTCAATTAAAACAAAGTTTAGCCTTAGCTGAGTATACTAAATCTGCCGAATTTGTTTCAAAAGAAAAAGCCGCAGAAGATCATAGCGAAACAATTGGCGAAAATTTTATGGAGTTTTTAGGATATAACCCTTTACAAAATAGCATCGATGTGTATTTGTTGGCAGATTATGTTTCTTCAGCTCAATTAGAAGAAATTACAAATGAAATAAGCACAAAAGATTTTGTTGAAGAAATTGTTTACGATAAACCTTTAATTGCTTTATTGAATGACAATGTAAAAAAGATTAGTTTTTGGGTGTTGATCATAAGTGCAATATTTACGTTGATAGCAGTACTTTTAATAAATAGTTCGATTCGACTATCAGTGTATGCAAAACGTTTTACTATTAAAACGATGCAAATGGTTGGAGCTACTAAAAAATTTATACGAAGACCTTTTATTTGGAAAAGTGTTCGTTTAGGAATTTTGGGTTCAATTCTAGCTATGATTGGGATGGGAATCGTGTTGTATTTCCTAGACAAAAATTTTGCTGAACTCCAATTAATTGAAGACAAAATATTATTAATTGCATTATTTGTGTTTATATTTTTAATGGGTGTATTAATTACTTGGATCAGTACATTTTTTGCTACACAACGATTTTTGAATTTAAGAACCGATGAACTTTATTATTAAAAATTTTAAATAAAAAAAGTTACCTTGCGACCGCCTAATATATAGGTTGCTCCTTCATTAGAATTAAAGATTTTATTTGAAGTAGTATTTATACTGAATTATTAAACAATGGGAGAACAAAAACGTAAAGAAGAAGCAAAACATGAGTTTATTTTTCAACGTAAAAACTACAAGTTTATGTTGATAGGAATTGCTTTTATTGCCTTAGGCTTTATCTTGATGGCAGGAGGTGGAAGTGATGATCCCAATGTTTTTAATCCTGAAATCTATAGTTGGAGGCGTATACGTTTAGCTCCAGCACTTATCTTAATAGGTTTCGCTATTGAAGTATATGCAATTTTATTAAATCCCAACAAAGAAAAATAATCAGAAATGGATAGTATTGAAGCTATTGTTCTTGGAATCATCCAAGGATTCACTGAATTTTTACCAGTTTCATCTAGTGGACATTTAGAAATAGGAAAAGCAATTTTAGGAGATACTTCAATCCCTGAAGAAAGCCTTCTTTTTACTGTAGTATTGCATTTTGCAACTGCATTAAGCACCTTAGTCGTTTTTAGAAAAGATGTCTGGGAAATAATAAGTGGTTTATTAAAATTTAAATGGAATGATGAAACAAAATTCTCTTTAAAAATCATCATTTCAATGATTCCTGCAGTGATTATAGGATTGTTATTTGAAGAACAACTGGAAGCCTTCTTTGGAGGAAATATTGCCTTTGTTGGAGCGATGTTAATTATAACTGCAGTGTTATTATGGCTAGCAGATCGTTCTAAAAATACTGGTAAAAAAGTAAGTAATAGCAATGCATTTGTGATTGGAATTTCTCAAGCTATCGCTATGTTACCAGGAATTTCTCGAAGTGGAGCAACGATTTCAACCTCCGTTTTATTAGGGAATGATAAAAGTAAAGCAGCTCGTTTTTCGTTTTTAATGGTAGTTCCTTTGATCTTCGGAAAAATAGGGAAGGACATTGTTGGTGGTGAATTAACGATGGATGCTATCAATTTCTCGACCTTGGGCTTAGGATTTATTGCAGCATTTATTAGTGGATTAATTGCTTGTACTTGGATGATCACTTTGGTGAAGAAAAGCAAGCTAATTTATTTTGCAATCTATTGTTTAGTGGTAGGAATTATAGCTATTTCAGTAGGATTATATAATTAAAATGAATTCAGTAGAAGCATATAAAGAAGGAAAGGTATTACTAATTGATAAGCCATTGAATTGGACCTCTTTTCAAGTTGTTAATAAGCTTCGATGGTTAATAAGGCAGCAATTCAGTCTTAAAAAAATAAAAGTCGGACATGCAGGAACTTTAGATCCATTGGCTACTGGATTATTAATTATTTGTACTGGAAAGTTTACTAAAAGGATTGAAACCTTTCAGGCGCAAGTAAAAGAATACACAGGAACAATTACTTTAGGTGCAACAACTCCAAGTTATGATCTTGAATCTGAAATCAATCAGACTTTTGATATTTCTTCCATTTCTTTAGAAGATATTCATAATAATACGCAACAATTTATAGGAGAAATTCAGCAACAACCCCCAATTTTTTCAGCTTTAAAAAAAGACGGAAAACGATTGTATGAATATGCTAGAGCAGGTGAAGAGGTTGAAATTCCGAAAAGAACAATTACCATATCAGAATTTGAAATCACAAATATTAATCTTCCTAACGTCGATTTTCGTGTTGTGTGTAGCAAAGGAACTTATATACGATCTTTAGCACACGATTTTGGTAAAGCGCTTAATAACGGCGGACACCTTTCTGCACTAAGAAGAACAAAAATTGGCGAATTTTCAATTGAAAACGCCATCTCAATAGAAGCCTTCGAGACTCAACTTAAGGATTATTTATAAAAATAGTACTTTAGGGCTATGAACTTCAATTATTCATATAAGGCTTTGGTCATTTCAACCCTTTTGGTTGGCAACTTAGTTTTGCTTTTATATGGAATAAAACTTTCAAAAGAAACTGTTCCAGTAGTTCAAGAATATGAAGTTGAAATATCTGCAGAAGACTTAGAAATTTTAGAAGAGGATATTACTAATGCATCTGTTGAGAATGTAAAAGTTACCACTCACACAGCATTTAATGAAGACGAAAAGTTTATTTCTGAATTAGAAAATAATCGAGAAGAACCTTCTGAAAGTCTTGATGATAAACTTTTGGCAATGGAAGAAGCTATTGAAAAATCGAAAGAAAAACCAAAAATTGAAGAGGAGTCTATTTCAGAAAAACCAATAAAAGAGATTAAAGAGCAACCCTTAAAAACCACAGAAGATAGAAACAGCACCAACAGTTATCGTTTAGTAGGAAGAAAAGCAATTGTGTTTCCAAACCCAATTTATATATGCGATGGTTTTGGAAAAGTAGTATTGAATATTGAAGTGAATGCAAAAGGAAAAGTGGATAAAGCTTCTTTTAATAAAAAAACTTCAACCACTTTTAATCAATGTTTAATTGAAAGTGCGATACAATATGCTAAACGTGCTCGTTTTACTAGTGATTCGAATAAGCTTTCACAATTAGGGACGATTACTTATGTCTTTCCTGGGCAATAATTTAGATTAGTTCAGCTAAATCTTCAAAAGTGCTCACACCTTTGTCTTTATTATACCAAACTTGTAAATCTTTTTTAAATTCAGGAGTTAATTTACCGTGCTCTTTTTTATAATCAGCTACCATTTGAGTAGCAACTGTAGGTCTTGGACCCCAAAGCCCAATCACTTCTTCTTTCTTTTTGTCAAATGCTATTAATTTAGGTATGGCCATAGCTCCATTGGTCAAGAACTCATTCATAAGTTCAGGATTATCATCTCTAGAGACCATTTTTAAATCGATACCTGAATTCAATTCAGCAAGTTTATTAATCATTGGGAGATTTTGTGCAGCATCACCACACCAGCTTTCTGTAATCACTAACCAAGTAACATCTCCTTGAAAATTTCTATACTTATTTTCTAACTCTTCTGAGACTTTAGTTGTTTTATCTAAGCGTTTCATTCGAGAATTATTAAGTAAAGTGTAATTGCTTAATGCTTCAGATTGATGAGGTCCTGTACTTGTTCCGTTCTCAACATGTTGAGCTACTATATTTCTATATTCTTGGTAATTTATTCCTTTAGAAATGTTTTCTTTCACCAATGAAATAACATCTTTTTGTAATGTATTTGTATTATTTTCCATAGCAATTAAGACGTAGTATTTGTGAAAAACTTACTACCTTAGATTTTCTCTACAAATTTACTTAAAAATGGAAAAAAAACGATGCTCTTGGTGCGGAAAAGATCCGCTTTATATTGCTTATCATGACAAAGAATGGGGCGTGCCTGTTTATGATGATGACACTTTATTTGAATTTCTAATATTAGAAACATTTCAAGCAGGATTAAGTTGGATTACAGTATTAAAAAAGCGAGAGAATTTTAGAAAAGCCTTTGATGATTTTGATTATAAAAAGATTGCAAAGTATTCTGAGGAAAAAGAGGAATTACTTAGACAAGATGCAGGGATTATTCGCAATAAGCTTAAAATAAAGGCGACGATAACAAATGCTCAAGCTTTTATTAAAATTCAAAAAGAGTTTGGAAGTTTCAGTAAGTATATTTGGGGTTTTGTCGATGGAAAACCTATTATAAATACGTTTAAAGACCTTTCGTTAATGCCAGCAAATACTCCTTTGAGTGATGAAATTAGTAAAGACTTAAAAAAACGCGGATTTAAATTTGTTGGAAGCACTGTTATTTATGCTCATATGCAGGCAACGGGAATGATAAATGATCATGTTACGGATTGTTTTCGATATAAAGAACTCTCTTAAATTATAAAGAATTACTTTTCTAATATTCTACAATAATTTCAGTTTTAAAACTTGAGAAACTGTATTTTTGCGGCAAAGATTACTTGCTTTGAAAACACCTATTTCTATCACACAATGTAGTTCGATTTCTGCCTTAGGAACAGACGCGAACACTGTGTGGGAAAATTATAAAAATGAGACTACTTTTTTTCAGAAGAAAATATTTTCAGAAAAAGAGAAATGGGTAAGTGTTATTTCTTCGGAAACAGAGCAACAATTATTTGAATTAAAAAAAGAGAATCCAAAATATAAGTATTTAGACAGAACAGTTTTATTTTCAATTCTTGCTTCAAAAAATCTTATAAAAGATATTGATGTTTCCTCAAAAACTATAGGAATTAACATTGGTTCTTCAAGAGGAGCAACTCAATTATTTGAAACCCATCATCAAGAATTTCTTGAAACAGGGAAAGTAAAAACTAGAACTTCTCCAACTACCACCTTAGGTAATATATCATCTTGGGTAGCCCAAGAATTACAATCTCAAGGTCCTGTGTTATCTCATTCTATTACTTGTGCAACGGCATTACAATCTGTAATAAATGGTGTCGCATGGTTACAAGCAGGGATGGCAGAATCTTTTATAGTAGGTGGAAGTGAAGCGCCTCTTACACCTTTTACGATAGCTCAAATGGAAGCATTAAAATTATACTCAAAAATAGAAGGTGACTTGCCTTGTGAGAGTATGAATTTTTCTAAAAAAAGTAACACTTTAGTTTTAGGAGAAGCAGCCTCGGTTTGTATGTTAGAAAAAGGTGTTTCAGAACATACAAAAGCGATAATTTCGGGTATTGGATATGCAACAGAACCTTTATCTCACTCTATCTCTATCACTACAGATGCACAATGTTTTCAACGTTCAATGACTATGGCTTTACAGAATGCAAATTTAGATTCAGTCGATGTGGTTATAATGCATGCGCCAGGAACTGTGAAGGGAGATTTAGCTGAAAAGAACGCTATAGAAAAAGTCTTTGTAACAAATGCACCCTTCTTGACGACTAATAAATGGAAAATCGGACACACCTTCGGAGCTTCAGGTGCGATGAGCCTAGAAATGGCACTTTTAATGTTGCAACATCAAGAAGTAATTCACAATCCTTTTTACTTACAAAATAATACACCTAATACCATAAATCATATCATGATTAATGCTGTTGGCTTTGGTGGAAATGCGGTTAGTATTATTGTTAAAAATAAGTAATTTGACTGCTATAAAGCATTAAATATTTTAGTAAATTACATACGTTTAATCACAAAAAAATAATTCTATGGGAGATTGGTTTACTGCCCTAAGTACATTCGAAAAAGTGTATTGGGTAATCGCATTAGTGGGGTCTTTAATTTTTATCATTGTTATGGTTATGACCCTAATTGGTGGCGATGTTGAAGATTTAGGTGATGCCGATATGGATGTTGAAGGAGATGCTGGTATTGGGTTTCAATTTTTATCATTTAAAAATTTAGTTGGATTTTTCACCATTTTTGGATGGTCGGGTATTGCTTGTATTTCCGAAGGAATGTCTCAAGGAGCTACCATTGCAATTTCTTTAGTTTGTGGATTAATCATGATGACCATTATGGCTGCGTTATTTTATTACTTAAGTAAGTTAACAAGTAGTGGTAATTTAAAACTAAAAAATGCACTAAATGAAATTGGTGAAGTTTACCTGACGCTTGGAGCAAATCGCTCCAGTATAGGTAAAATACAAATTAAAGTTCAGGGTTCTTTAAGAGAATTAGATGCTCTTAGTGATGAATCTGTAGATTTAAAACAAGGCACAGTTGTTAAAGTAACAGAAGTGTCATCAAATGGAATGTTAATCGTTAAAAAAGTATAAGTGTATGAGTAGTTATTTTTTACAAGTTGAAGCATTTGCACCACTTCTAGCTGTTGGATTTGGTATTTTATTTCTCTTTATTATTATAGTCTCTTTTATTAGAAGATATAAACGTTGTCCTTCCGATAGAATACTAGTAGTATATGGTAAAGTTGCTGGAGGAGAATCTGCAAAATGTATCCATGGTGGTGCCGCATTTATTTGGCCCGTAATTCAAGATTATCAGTTTTTAGATTTAACACCAATTTCGATTGAGGTAAATTTAATAAACGCCTTAAGTAAGCAAAATATTCGTGTAAATGTTCCTTCAAGATTTACAATTGGTATCTCTACAGAGCCAGGAGTTATGCAGAATGCAGCTGAAAGATTATTAGGTTTAGGAATGCAAGAGGTTCAAGAGTTAGCGATGGAGATTATCTTCGGACAATTACGTTTGGTAGTTGCATCGATGGATATCGAAGAAATTAATAGTGACCGTGATAAGTTTTTAAGTAATATTTCAAATAGTGTTGAAAGTGAGCTTAAAAAAGTAGGTTTAAAATTGATCAACGTAAATATTACAGATATCGTTGATGAATCTGGATATATTGAAGCTTTAGGTAAAGAAGCAGCTGCACATGCAATTAATGCTGCTCGTAAATCTGTTGCTGAAAAAAATAGAGATGGTTCTATTGGTGAAGCAAACGCGGTACAAGATGAGCGTACACAAGTATCTGCTGCAAATGCAAAAGCTGTAGATGGTGAAAACCAGGCGAAAATTGCGGTAGCTAATTCAGATTCGTTACGTCGTCAAAGAGAAGCAGAAGCAGAACGTATCGCTGTTGCTTCAGAAAAAGTTCAAAGCGCAAAAGCATTAGAGGAATCTTATGTAGCTGAAAAAGAAGCGGAAATCACGAGAGCAGAAAGAGAAAGAAGTTCTCAAATGGCAGATAT
>JAHRWC010000135.1 GCA_019090365.1 Flavobacteriaceae bacterium | reverse complement strand
TCATGATTCGTTTTGATTTGAACTTCAAACCAGAGAGAGTATTAACACCAAGATTCTTTTAAACTAACTAAATATGAAAACAACCTCACAAAGAATATTACTGTTAATATTAGTTCTTTTATATACTTCAGTTTCTATTTCTCAAAAAAATCAAATAGAAAGAGCAAATAAAGAATTTGATAAGTATGCTTTTATAGATGCACGAGAAATATATCTTAAAGTAGTTGAAGATGGATATGAATCTGCTGAAATATTTAAAAAATTAGGAGATACCTATTATTTTAATGGTGATTATGATAATGCATCTAATTGGTATACAAAACTTATCGATAAATATCCTGGAGATACTGAAGCTGTATATTTATATAGAGGCGCTCAGTCTTTAAAAAGTATTGATAAGTATGAAGAATCTGATAAACTAATGGTTGCTTATGCAGCGCTTGGTGGTAAAGGATTAATTGTTAAAAATTTTCAGAATGATCCAGAATATTTAAAAAATATTGCATTTCAATCTAAACCATATGAGATTGAAAAAGTTTCAATAAATTCTCAATTTTCAGACTTTGGACCTTCTTACTATAATAATAAGATAGTTTTTTCATCTAATTCAACAAAATCAGAAGGTACTTCAAATTCAGTTTGGAATGATTTACCTTTCTTAGATTTATTTGAAGCTGATGTTGATGAAAATGGACATTTATCTAATGTTACTCCATTAAATGGTGATATTAATACAGATTACCATGAATCATCTACTGCATTTACGAAAGATGGAACTACCGTTTATTTTACTAGAAATAACTTCAATAATGGTAAAAAAGGAAAAGATAAAAATAAAACAATTCGTTTAAAACTTTATAAAGCTACCTTGTCTGGAGAGACTTTTTGGACAGATGTAGTTGAATTACCTTTTAATAATAAAGAGTATTCTGTAGCACACCCTACTTTAAGTTTAGACCAAAAAAGGTTATATTTTTCTTCAGATATGCCAGGAACAATTGGTGAATCAGATCTTTGGTATGTAAATATTTTAGGAAATGATGAATATAGTGAGCCTGTAAATTTAGGTCCAACTATTAATACGGAGGCTAGAGAAACATTTCCATTTATTAGTGATAAAAACAATATGTTTTTCTCTAGTGATGGCCGTTCAGGTTTAGGAGGATTAGATGTATTTATAACACCTTTAGATGAAAATGGAAAACCAGGAATTATAACTAACCTTGGTGAACCAGCTAATAGTAAATTAGATGATTTCGGATTTATTATTAATGAAACTAAACGTATTGGATATCTTTCGTCTAATAGAGATGGTAATGGTGGAAGTGTTGATGATGATATTTATAGAGTTCAAGAATGTGAAATTACACTTGAAGGAATTGTAACTAATGCAGATACAAATGAAATTATTGTGGGTGCTACAGTAGAATTACTTGATGAAAATAATAAATCATTAGAGTCTGTAGTTTCAGGAGCAGATGGAAGATATAAATTCACTCATGTTTTAGAATGTGGTAAAGTTTATATTGTAAGAGCTAATAGTACAGGATGTGAGTATAATGAAAAGGTTATTGAAACACCTACAGAATCGCAAGTGTATGAATTACCAATGCCATTAGATTGTGATCCTTGTCCTCCAAATGATTTAGGATGTCG
Source organism: Flavobacteriaceae bacterium (assembly GCA_019090365.1). Lineage (GTDB taxonomy): Bacteria > Bacteroidota > Bacteroidia > Flavobacteriales > Flavobacteriaceae > Marifrigoribacter. The sequence continues at coordinate 954 of JAHRWC010000135.1, read as the reverse complement.
ATTAAGTTTACAACCAATTTATTTCGATTTCGATCGATTTAATATTCGTCCAGATGCTGAAATAGAGTTGGCTAAAATTCTTGCAGCAATGAGACAATATCCAGAGCTTATTATTCATATAGAATCTCATACAGATTCAAGAGCTCCTCATAAATACAATGAGTTGCTTTCAGAAAAAAGAGCTCAATCTACTTTAAATTGGTTAGTTGATCAAGGTATAGATAGAGGAAGATTATCGGCTAAAGGATATGGTGAATCACAATTAGTAAATAAATGTGCAGATAAAGTTGATTGTACCGAAGAAGAGCATCAATTAAATAGACGATCTATGTTTATTATTCAGAATTAAAAAAACAAATTATATATTTTAAAAAGCGTTCAATAATTTATTGAACGCTTTTTTATTTATTACAAGTCCCATTTTGTATTTTTGCTAAAAGCCATTTTGTAAATGTTAGAGGAAAAAGTAATACTTGTTAATGAAAAAGATGAAAAGATTGGGTTGATGCCAAAAATGGAAGCCCATGAAAAAGCACTACTTCATAGAGCTTTTTCAGTTTTTGTTTTTAATGATAAGAATGAATTAATGCTTCAAAAAAGAGCTTTACATAAATATCATTCACCAGGCCTTTGGACAAATACATGTTGTAGTCATCAAAGAGATGGAGAAACTTCAATAGAAGCAGGAAAAAGAAGATTACAAGAGGAAATGGGATTTGTTACTGAATTAGAAGAATCGATTAGTTTTATATATAAAGCACCATTTGATAATGGTCTTACTGAACATGAATTTGATCATGTGCTTATTGGTTCATATGAAGAAAACCCAGAATTAAATGAAGAAGAAGTAGCAGAATGGAAATGGATGACTTTAGAAGATGTAAATAAAAGTATGAAGAGTCACCCAGAACTATATACGGTCCTGTCTCTTATACACATCTGACGCTGCCGACG
>JAHRWC010000134.1 GCA_019090365.1 Flavobacteriaceae bacterium | reverse complement strand
TTGGAATTTCTTTGTCAGATAAATTACTGTCATTAGGTCTTAAAATTAGAGTTCCGCCTCGCCATTTATCTGCAATAGGGACAATTTCACTAACATCGCTCCATTTTTTAAGCAAATCTCGAAGGCTATTTTCTATTTCATAAAAACTAACGGTATCAACCTCATCCTCAACTGCATCTAGTACTTCAAAATCACTATCAACTTCAATCGTCTCTAATCCATTTTCTATAAAAGTAACCCAATACATTGTTGAAGTTACATTGGTTACTACGCCCTTTCCAAATTCTGAATGATTGATACGAGAACCTATTCCTAAGATTTTATTCATTTAATTATAATTATTTCTAAAAGAATAAAAATACGTTATTCGTTATTCTGAAAAAAATTATTTTTCAGTTTCATCATAACATTCATATGAAGAAGACACTTCTTCAGAAACAGGTAATGGAGATACATAAGGAATACCTAAGCCTAAACCTCTTAAAATGAACAATAAACCAATACAAACTACTACCACAGGTATTGCTTTTCGAATATGCTGACGCACTTTTCCTGATAAAAAATTTCCGAAGTAAATAGCGGTAGTCATTAAAGGAATAGTACCAACTCCAAATAGTAACATGTATAAGCTGCCTTGTAAAGCATCGCCTGATGCTAGAGATCCAAATAATGCCATATAAACCAATCCACAAGGTAGAAATCCGTTTAGAAATCCGATAGTTAAAAAGGTATCTGGTGTTTTCTTTTTTAATTCTTTTCCTAAAGCATTTTTCACTTTAGAAATTAACTTATAGAGAGGTTTCGAGAAGTTATATTTATTGAAGGTTTTATAGGGAATCAAAACAATGATGATCATTAAAATTCCTATAATTATAGAAAGCTGTTGTTGTAAACCAAACAGATATAGGCCTTTTCCAACAAAGCCAAAGATTAATCCAATTAAACTATAAGCGAACAATCTTCCGAAGTGATAAATAAATATCTGACTAAACTTCTTTACATTATTGGTCCGGTCAACAGGTAACATAAAGGCAATAGGGCCGCACATTCCCACACAGTGAAAACTACCTAATAATCCAAATGTAAGTGCAGAAAGTAACATGATTAATACCTAATCTTATCTCTATAAAGATAAGGCTTTCCTTCGTATTCCCATTTAACATTTATGTTCCAACGACCTTCTAACAAACGTTTGTCAGGTATGAGCAAATTTGATTCAGATAAGACTATTGGTAAGTCAAAATCCAGTTGCTTATTAGAAGGTCGATATAGAAACACATTTCCTTTTATTTTATTTGCATCTAAATTTTCTGGGAACATTAATAAATATCCTTCAGAAGTTCTTTTAGATTGTACTTTTATTGAAAGTTCATTAGCGTTTTCTTCAGCATCTATTTCGTCTTGGTATTGTAATTCATCTTGATAATAATCTTTAGTAACTAAATCATGATGACTACTATTTACCATGGTGATTACTAAAAACAAAATAAATCCAATAAAGATTACAAAACCTATAACTATACCTGTTCCCCAATTAATTTTCATAAAATTGTTTTATTTATAACTTCGAGGTCCTAAAAATGCTGTAATTGTGGTTTCAATTAATTGTTCACCACTATACACTCCAATTTTTAATTTATCCTTATCTCCACTTAACGCAGATGCATTTACTTCAACAAAGAGAGTTCCTTCCGCAAGTCCTTGTGAAGGTACATTAAAACTTTCATGACTTACTACTTTAATAGTACCATTATGAGACATTAACTCGAAAGTAACATCATCTATTGTTTCAGATGTTTTATTAATTAGTTTATATGTATACACATTACTAATAATATTATTCTCTTTATGTTCGTACAATTGCCCTGGTAATCTTAAGATCGTAGCTTCGACATCATTTCTTAAAAATAACATTCCAGCCAATACTCCTATTAAAATAACCAATACAGTTGTATATCCTTTTAGCCTTGGAGAAAAAGTAAATTCCTTTTTCTTTTCTATGTTATCTTCACTGGCATAACGTATCAATCCTTTTGGAAGGTTCACCTTTTCCATCATATGATCACAAGCATCAATACAAGCAGTACAATTAACACATTCTAATTGAGTCCCGTTTCTAATATCAATTCCTGTTGGACATACATGAACACATTGAAAACAATCGATACAATCACCTTTACCTACTTCAGATCTATCTTCATTTTTTCTGAATTTCGCTCTACCTTCTTCTCCTTCTCCTCTTTTATGATCGTATGCTACAATAATGGATTTATTATCAAGTAAAACTCCTTGTAATCTACCATAAGGACAAGCTATAATACATACTTGTTCTCTAAACCACGCAAAAACAAAATAAAATAAACCTGTAAATATTAATAATGAAATTAATGTACTTACATGGTTTGCTGGTCCATCAGTGATATAATAGATAAGCTTATCACTTCCTATTAAATAAGCTAAAAACACGTTTGCTATTAGAAAAGAAATAATAAAAAAGATGATCCATTTTAATACTCTTTTCCTAATTTTCTCAGCATTCCAAGGTTGTTTATCTAAACGTATTTGTTTACCTCTGTCGCCATCAATCCAATATTCAATACGTCTAAAAACCATTTCCATAAAAATGGTTTGTGGACATAACCAGCCACAAAAAATTCTACCAAATGCTACAGTAAAAAATACTATAAACACTACGCCTATGATCATCATGATCACAAAAATGTGAAAATCTTGAGGCCAAAATGGAAAACCAAAAACATTAAAACGCCTTTCTAAGACATTAAACATTAGAAACTGGTTTCCATTTATTTTAAGAAAAGGTGAAGCAATTAAAATGATAAGCAATAAATAACTTACCCATTTTCTATATTTATAAAAGATTCCGCTTGGCTTTTTAGGAAACAACCAAGCTCTTTTGCCTTCTTTATTAATAGTACCTATTGAATCTCTAAAATTATCGTCCATTACAAAGTAATTGTGTTAAGGTAAATTTACCTTTCTTGAAAAATACGTTATTATATTTCAAGACATTAGTGAAAATAAATTACTTGGTTGAATAAGTTAATTTTATTTAAATACCTTGCTTTACTCTGAAGCTTCTTCTTGATCTGGTTCTTCTGATGGAGCATCGTCAATTGATTCAGCACCTTCTTCTTTCCAAACATCACCTTCAGCTGCTTTTGGACTTGCAGGTGTTGTCCCTTCAAAACCTAGTAAATAACTCGAAACTTGAGCGATTTCAAGAGGTTTCAATTCAGATTTCCAAGCAACCATACCTTTACCATCACGACCACCTTCAGAAACTGTAGCAAATACATTTTTAATACCACCTCCTAAGATCCAATTTGGATCGGTTAAGTTTGGTCCAATACCTCCACCACCATCAGCTTTATGACAAGCTACACAATTATCTGCAAAAATTGCCTTACCAGCTGCAAGATCACTTTCTTCAGTTAATAATTCAACCGTTGATGCGTCTACAAGACCTTTGGCTGTTTTTTTGTATTCTGCTATATCTAATTTAGCTTGAGCAACTTCTAATTCATATTCTTCAGTTGTACTAACACCATCAAACACATGGTATCTAGCTAAATACACTACTCCAAATACTATTGAAATATAGAATAAATATACCCACCAAGGTGGCAACGTATTATCTAATTCTTTTATACCATCATAATTGTGATCTAAAATGATATCTGCTTCCTTTTCAATTGGCTTACTTCCTAATAACTTATTATAGGTAGTTTTAAACCAAGAAAATTGGTTTTCTTTTTCAAGAGCTTCAATTTCTAGATAGCGTTCTTTAGCCTCTGCATTTAAAGATTTATATAAAATCGCACGCATTGCACTTACTGCAATTTCAATAGCAATTGCAAAAATTAATAATACGCTTAATACAGCCCAAATAATTGGATGTTTTTGAATTGCCCACTGATCTCCAGAATCAACAGTCACCTCAAACAATATAAAGGCTACAGCTAAAAATAGTAATACTCTAATTAATGATGAGAATGTTTTCATAATACTTGGTTGTTTTGATCTTTTTCAAATGGAATGTTACTTACTTCGTTTACATGAGATTTCTTCATCGTAAATACCCACCAAAATAGGCCCATAAAAAAGATGAAAAATATTAATAGGGATATGATGGGGAAGATTTCTACCCCATCTATATGTTCTAAATGTCCTTTTACAAATTTTAACATAGTCTTAAATTAAAATTAGTTCGATTCTTTAACTTTTATATCTGTTCCTAAGCGTTGTAAATAAGCTATCATTGCAACTACTTCTCTATCTCTCATATCGACAAATTCAATTCCATTTTCTTCAGAATATTTTTTGTCCTCTTCATAGATTCTTGCAAAATCAGGATCATTATATAAATTCTTTTCAATTTTCAGACCTTGCTCTGCCATTGACTCTTCAGCATTTGCAATATCTTCCTCAGTATATGGAACTCCTAAAGTCACCATTGCTTCCATCTTACCTATAATATTAGATCGATCATGCTTATTTTCAATCAACCATCTATATGAAGGCATAATTGAACCAGCTGATGTTGTCTGAGGATCGTAGAAGTGATTTAAATGCCAGTTGTCTGAATATTTTCCACCGATTCTAAATAAATCTGGCCCTGTACGTTTAGAACCCCATAAGAATGGATGATCATATACATACTCTCCTGCTTTAGAATATTCTCCATAACGTTCTACTTCAGATCTAAATGGACGAATCATTTGAGAGTGACATCCCACACAACCTTCACGGATATATAAATCACGTCCCTCCAGTTCTAATGGAGTATAAGGTTTCACACTTGTAATTTGTGGAATATAATCGTCTACAATTAATGAAGGTATAATCTGAACTGCCCCTCCAATAAGAATTGCTATTGTAGCATAAATTGTAAATTTAACAGGTCTTCTTTCTAACCAAGAGTGGTATCCTTCGTTTGCTGTTCTGTGTTTAGTAACTTTTTCTAAAGCAGGTGATTCAGCTAAATCATCGGTTACTTTAGATCCAGTTTGTATAGTTTTAATAATGTTATAACATAAAATCAACATACCAATTAAGAACATAGTTCCTCCAATAGCTCTCATCCAATACATTGGGATGATTTGATTTACAGTTTCAAGGAAGTTACCATACACTAAAGTTCCATCAGGATTAAATTGTTTCCACATTGACGCTTGTACAAATCCTGCAACATACATCGGTAGAGCATAAAGAATAATACCTAGGGTTCCTATCCAGAAATGGAAATTAGCCAATTTCAATGACCAAAGCTTGGTTTTAAATAATCTTGGGATTAACCAATACACCATACCAAACGTTAAGAAACCATTCCATGCTAATGCGCCTACGTGAACGTGAGCAATAATCCAATCACTAAAGTGAGCAATTGCATTTACATTTTTAAGTGAAAGTAATGGTCCTTCAAATGTTGACATACCATAACCGGTAATTGCAACAACCATAAATTTTAGTACAGGATCTACACGTACTTTATCCCAAGCACCACGAAGTGTTAATAATCCGTTGATCATACCACCCCAAGATGGAGCTAATAACATGATTGAAAAGGCAACACCTAAATTTTGTGCCCAGTCTGGTAATGCAGAATATAATAAATGGTGAGGTCCTGCCCAGATATAAATAAATATCAATGACCAGAAGTGTACAATAGATAAACGATATGAATATACCGGTCTATTTGCAGCTTTAGGAACAAAATAATACATTAAACCTAAAAATGGAGTAGTCAAGAAAAATGCTACTGCATTATGTCCATACCACCATTGCACAAGTGCATCTTGCACTCCTGCATATGCAGAGTAACTTTTTAATGCACTTACAGGAAGCTCCATACTATTTACAATATGAAGAACTGCTACAGTAACGAACGTTGCTAGGTAAAACCAAATTGCAACATAGATATGACGTTGTCTTCTTCTTAGTATTGTCCAAATTAAATTGACACCAAAAACTACCCAAATTAAAGCAATCCATATATCGAATGGCCATTCAAGTTCGGCATATTCTTTAGAAGTAGTATATCCTAATGGTAATGTTATGGCTGCACCAACAATTAATAATTGCCATCCCCAAAAGTTAATATTACTTAAAGCATCACTAAACATTCTGGCTTTAAGCAAACGCTGTGTTGAGTAATAAACCCCTGCGAAAATAGCATTCCCTACAAAGGCAAAAATCACAGCATTAGTGTGTAAAGGTCTTAACCTACCAAAACTTAACCACGAAATTCCGTCGGTCATATTTGGAAATAAAAACATTAATGCTAGTATTAAACCTACCAGCATCCCTACAACTCCCCATACAAGGGTAGCATAAATAAACTTTTTTACGATTTTATTGTCGTAATAAAATTGTTGTACATCCATAATTAATTTTGTTTTTCTGTGTTGGTTGTATTTTTATTATCTACTTCTTTTATTATTTCGTCCTCAAATAACATACGAACTGAAGGTGTATAGACATCATCATATTGTCCTTTTTTTACCGAAAAGATAAATATTACAAAAAAGAAAATTGCTACTATTACACTTACTGTTAATAGTAAATAGATGATATTCATACCTAACCTGAATTTATTACAAAAGTAATTTATTTGTTATACTCTAAAAAATGATAATTATCAGTTTCTAATTATTTTATAGATCTACCAATTATGTTTGTTGATATGGTTGTAAACACAACAATACTAATTGAACTTAAAGGCATTAAAATTGCAGCAATCACAGGCTCTAATTGACCTGTTACAGCAAAATAAAGACCTGTTATATTATACATAAATGAGAGAATTAAACTCCATTTTATAACGTTTATAGCTCTTTTTGTAACACTTAAATATTTTGATAAATCTTTAAAATTTGTTGCATCTAATATTCCATCACAAGCTGGAGAAAACACATTTATGTTTTCAGAAATAACAACACCAACATCACTTTGTGCTAAAGCTCCTGCATCATTCAACCCATCACCCATCATTAAAACTTTTTCTCCTTTTTCTTGAATCTCTTTTACAAAATCTAATTTCTGTTGCGGATTCTGATTAAATAGTAATTTCGCATTTTTTGGAAGTAACGCAGACAATCGTTCCTTTTCACCTTCATTGTCCCCAGAGAGTATCACTAATTTTGAATCTTTTAATTCTTTAAACACTTCAGACAAACCGCTTCTATAAGCATTCTTCAATACAAAGTATCCTTTATAGTTTTCGTCAATACTCACATGAACCGATGTTAATAAATCTTGTAAGCTTTCATTTTTTCCAACGAATGAAGAAGATCCAATCTTTATAACTTTAGTGCTAAATGAAGCGTTAATTCCCTTTCCTAATACTTCTTCAAATTTGTCTAAAACTATAGTTTCTTTCACAGGAAGGCTTTCATAAATTTGCCTGCTCAAAGGATGGTTTGAGGCTCTTAGTGTATTATATAAAAGTAGTTTTTCAGATTCATTTAAAACATCACCTTTATAAGATATTTCACTTTTTTTATTGGTGGTTATTGTACCCGTTTTATCGAAAATGATTGTTGATATTTTTGTTAATCGTTCTATTACATTTGAATTTTTTAAATAAAACTTCTGTTTCCCAAAAATTCGCAACATATTTCCTAAAGTAAAAGGAGATGCTAATGCTATAGCACACGGACAAGCAATTATAAGTACTGCAGTAAAAACATTTAAAGCTTTCGTTGCATCAAAATATAACCAATAGGCAGTTGCTACAAATGCAATAGTTAAAACTGCTACTGTAAATCGTTTACTAATACTGTCTATCAATGATTGATACGCCTTTACCTTATCATCCTTAAAGGCTTCATTGCTCCATAATTGTGTTAAATAACTTTGTTCTACAGAATTTAAGACTTCAATTTCAATGACTCCAGATTGTTGTTTTCCACCTGCGAATAATTTATCTCCAGAAATCTTTTTTACTGCTTCTGCTTCACCCGTTACAAAACTGTAATCAATCAAAGCTTTATTGCTAATTAAAATTCCATCTACAGGGATCA
>JAHRWC010000133.1 GCA_019090365.1 Flavobacteriaceae bacterium | reverse complement strand
TTTGTTGTTGTATATAAATTTTGGCGCGTAGTAAAAATAGAAAAGGGCTAATAAAAGCAGTAAATTATTAATGATTGAAAATAAATTATTTCCTAACTGAAATACTTTTGATTCAGAAAAAGAAAAGTAATTCGCCGTATAGGCCCAACATCCAGAAAACACCCAAATAAACATAGCAAAACTTAAATAAAGTAAGCCTTTATCTACTCGTTTTTCGATATCTGTTTCTTCTAGAATATATTTGAAACGAATGCGAATGTTATACCAAAGCGCTATAAGAAGTACAGCTCCAATAAAAGAGATGAAAATATGAGAGAGGATGTAAAACTCAGCTACGTCTGTCATATTGATTACATCAAAATCTTATTAACCAAATCCTGTTTTTTCTTTTCATCATCACCAAATAACCATTGTAGAACATTGTCTTCCCAGATAGCATCACATTCATCGGGAGTTAAAATAGAACGTTCTTGTGCCAAATCTAAGATTTTACCTGGATACGAAGATTGGATTTCACTTTCCATTTCACCTAATGGATAAGGGTCGTCTAATCCCATTAAAATCTGTTTTGGTGTTTGGTTTTCTACAACCAATCCCAAAGAACCAGTGTCATGTACAAGTGTATCGAAAAAGATGTTTTTATGTGCAACCGATTTTCTTGGATGCGTTTTACCTTCAAATAAATCGGGGCGACCATCAAACCCTTGAATTCTTCTACCTAAATTAATATTAGCTAATTGTCCACCATGTGCAAAGCACGTTCGCATGTTAGGATATTTATCAGCATATCCATTTAATGTTAAAAAATGATAAGCATCTGCACATTGTGCTAGCATCCATATTAAATGAAAACGCCAAGCTGTGTTTTCAAGTTTTATAAATTTTTCACCATCATAAGGGTGGATTTCAACGGCAAGGTTGTACTTGCTTGCCAATTCAAAAATAGGTTCGTTTTCTTCATCAAAAATACAACGCCATGTTCCAATAGTATCCATATAATGCGTTGGTAAACAAAGAAGACTCATGCCTAATTCTTCTACGCAACGTTCAATTTCCCATAATGCACCACGACCATATCCAGGATGAACAACAAATCCACAAGTAAATTTTGATGGATTGTCTTGTTGTACTCTAGCGTTAAAATCATTTTGAAAACGCAAGGCTTTCTTCATTTCTTCTAGGCGCAAACCATTTCCATATAATTGAGAAAGGTTTAAAACTACGGCATGATCAATTTTGTATTTGTCCATCCACTCTAATTTTTCATCCAAGAAAAAACTAGAATCAGTAACAGGACGTTTCCAATTTTTTTGAAGCATGAAATTACGGTCCTTATCGACCCAGAAAATCCCTTTGTCTTTCATAAACTGAGGAATTTCCTCAGGATAAGGAAGTAAATGTGAATGACCGTTAATGCGTAGTTTGCGTTTCATACTTAAGTATTAAAATTAGTTAATCTAGCAGAGAATTACAAAGATTTTGTTCTTCCTCCATCCACAGGTAAATTGATTCCATTTATAAATCCAGCTGCATCACTTGCTAAAAAAGCAACGGCATAAGCGATTTCTTCAGGTTGAGCAAAACGTCTGGCAGGAGTTACATTCTTCATCATAGTTTCAGCATCTTCATACGAGCCGTTTATTTTTTTTGCAACATTATGTAATATGTCTGTAAGACGTTCAGTAGCAGTTGCTCCTGGTAAAACATTGTTAACTGTTATTCCGAAGGGGCCTAATTCAGCTGCCATTGTTTTACTCCAATTTGCTACAGCACCACGAATTGTATTACTCACTCCCAACCCTTCAATAGGCTGTTTTACTGAAGTTGAAATAATATTAATTACTCTACCATAACCATCTTCTTTCATTCCAGGTGCTAAGGTTTGCACTAAAATATGATTGCATTGTAAATGTTGTTTAAATGCATTTTCAAATTCTGAAAGATCAGCATTTAAAATTGGGCCTCCTTTTGGACCTCCTGTATTATTAACTAGGATGTGATAATTTTTATCTTTTGTTGCTTCTTGTAAAACTAATTTTAAACCAATGGGTTGGCTAAAATCTGCGATTAAATAATCATGCTTCTGATTTCCATTAGTTGATAGTTCAGATAATGCATTTTTTAATTTCTCTTCATTTCTTGCTACTAAGGTAACATTAGCGCCAAGAGAAGCTAATTCAATAGCAGAGGCTTTCCCAATTCCAGCAGAGCTTCCGCAAACAATAGCATTTTTATTTGTAAGTTGTAAATTCATTTGTAAGGTAAATTTTGACCAAGATAACTTAATTTCTTATTTATTTGATAAGTGAAAGTCCATTATCAATCAACTGAGCTACTTTTGGTTTGTTCATTTTAATTTTAGTGAGATGATTCAATATTTCTTCAGATAAATTTGATTTAATTTCAGAAATCAATTCATAAATTTCTAGAGGTAAAAGCCAATCATTTTGATGGTTCTCTTTTATTGAATTAAATATATTTTTTAATTCATTTTCTTCGGAAGTAATACTATTTTCTTCTCTTATATTTCTAACTGAAAGATATAATTTATTCAACTCTTTTTCTTCAACTGAAGGCTCAACTTGAATTGTTTTAGTAGTACTTATAAGGTTTTCAATTTCAAATGAATCATCATCTGCAGCTCCTGCAAAAGCTGAAACTATTTCTTTTCCTACTGCCATATCGAAAGCGCCCATTTCTGGAGTAAAAAGCACTTCGTCTTTGTAAAGGACATTACAATCTACAAACTGAATCAACATTAATTCTCCTTTGATGTTTCTAATTCCAGTAACGTTTAAACCTTTTACTGTAATTCCACTTTCAAATTCAAAAGAAATAGGTTCTCCGTCATAAAAATTATAAGCTTGTAAATCGCGAGGACCCATATTTTCAATTGCTAAATTGATTCCTTTTAATTTTCCTAAAGGTGAACAAAAACCGTTGGCATGTGTTGCAACTCCATGACCAATTACTTCTTTTTCTCTAAATGATAAAGCAGTTTTCCCTTCTGTTTGAAAATACACCACTTCATTATCTTCATTTTTTATCATTCGATTAAAAACACCTGAAATTTGAAGCCCTGTACTAAGTTCAATGGTTCCTAATTGCTTCGATTCAATCAATTTATTTAATCCTCTCCAGCCTCCTTTTCTAACTGCCATTGTATTTGCAAATTCTTCTAATACTTCTTGTAGATAAGCAAAGTCTGGAGTCACAAATAATTGAGGTTGTGGTTTTGTGATATCAAAACTTTTATATGCTGCTTCGACAGAATAAGGAAGTTTTTTAACTTCATCTTTCATGCACCATTCACTTTCACCAATAGAGGATAGTAAACCAGCGCCATAAATTTTAGGGTCTTCAAGAGTTCCAACCAAACCGTATTCAACAGTCCACCAATGTAAATTTCTAATAAGTGAGATTTCAGAATCTTCTACTTCTTTGTTTTGAAGGTTTTCAACTCGTTGTTCAGCTTCATTTATTTTTTCTTCGGAAATACCTTCTGCTTCTTTCAGAATAGATAATTCACGTACAGCTTCATATAATTCGATATCATGTGCACTTGATATTGCTTTCGATCCTATCTCACCAAAACGGCGTAAATATTCTGCATAATCTGGACTCGAAATTATTGGAGCATGACCAGCACCTTCATGAATAATATCAGGAGCAGGAGTGTATTCAATATTCTCTAATTGTCGAATATCACTCGCGATGACCAATACTTTATACGCTTGAAATTCCATAAAAGCATTGGGAGGAATAAAGCCATCTACTGCAACAGCCGCCCATCCAATTTCTTTTAAGATTCGATTCATTCCATACATGGAAGGAATTTCATCAATGGAAATACCTGTTTTTTCAAGCCCTTCTACATAACTTCGATGAGCTACCTGGCTAAGATAATCCACATTTTTGCGCATCACATAACGCCATACCGCCTGATTAATAGGTGTGTATTGATCGTAACTTTGTGGCTTCATATACTGCTTCAAATGAGGAGGCAGTTTATCAATCAAAGGATTTGTTTCAATCTTGTTTTCCATAAGACTTCAAAAATAGAATATTCCACTTATTTATCCTTGATTCTATTCAAAAGAAAAACAAGGAATTCTTATCTTGCAAAGCAATGAAGGTTAGTGTTAGAAAAAGGGAAATAATAAAAGTAGCTTCTCAGCTTTTTAAAGACAAAGGATATAATGCTGTGTCCATGCGCGATATTGCATTAGAATTAGGAATTAAAGCAGCAAGTCTATATAATCATATTGAAGGTAAACAAGAAATTCTTTCAATTCTAGTGTTAGATTTAGCAAAAGAATTCACCTTGGGGATGAATAAAATTGCTTCTTCTGAATTATCACCAACTCAGAAAATTGAGCAGCTTATCGAAATGCATATTGATATTACGGTCACTCAATCTGAAGCCTTGGCTGCTTTAAATAATGATTGGATGCATTTAGAAGGCGAAGATTTAAAAAGCTTTATTGAAATGAGAGATGATTATGAAGAAAATTTTAGAAGCATAATAAAAGCAGGAATAGCGAATAAGGAAATTAAAAACTACCATCCTGAAGTGATCTTGTTTTCAATATTATCAACTCTTCGAACCTTATATTTATGGTACCAAAAGCGTGGTAAATTAGATGTTAATGTATTGAAAAAGGACATGGTAGCTGTGCTTTTAAAGGGAATAATATGAACCAATAATTAACTTGTATATTAAACTAACAAGTGTTAGTTTTGTGTAATAAAGTAAAAAATAACACGTGGCTAAATTTCATAAATTAAAAGTTGAAAATATTTACAAGGAAACGACAGATTGCTCAGTTGTTTCTTTTGAAGTTCCAGAAAATCTTCGTGAGGAGTTTAAGTTTTCTCAGGGACAGCATCTTACGCTAAAAGCTGATATAAATGGGGAAGATGTACGAAGATCTTATAGTTTGTGTTCAAGTCCTTTAGAAGGGAAATGGGAAGTAGCTATAAAACAAATTCCAGAAGGAAAATTTTCAACATTTGTAAATGAAAATTTAAAAACAGGAGATGAAATAGAAGTAATGCCACCTAGTGGAACTTTTGGAGTTGCATCAAATGAAAGCAATGAAAAGAATTATCTTTTTTTCTCAGCAGGAAGTGGAATTACTCCAATCATGTCAATGATAAAAACCCACCTAGCAAACGAACCTAATTCGACTTGTAAATTATTCTATGTGAATAGAACTGCAAAATCGATTATATTTAAGGAAGAGTTAGAGCAATTGCGAAACACTTACTTTGGGAGATTAGAAATCTATTATTTCTTAACCAAAGAAAAGAGGGATATCGAATTATTTAATGGGCGTTTTGATGAAGAAAAAATGGCTGTTCTAACAAAAACTTTTATAGATATTCCAGATACGAACGAAGTATTTTTATGTGGACCAGAAGACATGGTGAATTTTGTAAGCTCTAATTTGGAAAATAAAGGTTTGTCTAAAGAATTGATTCATTACGAATTATTTGTCTCTGGGCTTTCTGAGGAAGACAAGCAAAGAGCAGAACGATTAGCACAGCAAAATGTAGAAGGAATTGAAGTAACTATAGTTGATGGTGGAAAAGAATTTCAGTTTACCATGACTAAAGAGTATGATAACATATTAGATGCTGCGTTAGGAGCTGGTGCTGATTTACCTTTTGCATGTAAAGGAGGAGTTTGTAGTACTTGTAAATGTCAAGTAGTTGAAGGTTCAGTTGAAATGAAAGTTAATTACGCATTAGAAGAAAAAGAAGTAGCTCAAAATTTTGTTTTAAGTTGTCAATCGGTTCCAACCTCAGACAATTTGAAAGTTGATTTTGATGTTTAATAGAAAATAATATTTGTACGATGAGTGAAGCAGAAATTAAAAACTTAGAAGAAATATTTGAATCTCGAATTGCTCGTGATGAAAAAATAGAGCCTAAAGATTGGATGCCTGAGAAGTACAGAAAGACACATATTCGTCAGATGTCTCAACACGCCCATTCTGAAATTATTGGGATGCTACCTGAAGGGAATTGGATAACAAGAGCTCCATCATTACGACGTAAAGTAGCTTTATTAGCAAAGGTGCAAGATGAAGGAGGTCATGGTTTATATTTATATTCAGCCTGTGAAACTTTAGGGATTTCAAGAGATGAGTTATTCGAACAGTTACATTCTGGAAAAGCAAAATATTCATCAATTTTCAATTATCCAACTGTCACTTGGGCAGATATGGGCGCTATTGGTTGGTTAGTAGATGGAGCAGCAATCATTAATCAAGTTCCTTTATGTAATACATCTTATGGGCCTTATGCAAGAGCAATGGTGAGAGTGTGTAAGGAAGAAAGTTTTCATCAAAGACAAGGTTTTGAAATCATGTTAAAGCTTTGTCAAGGTTCTCCAGAACAAAAAGAAATGGCACAAGATGCTTTAAATCGTTGGTGGTGGCCAAGTTTAATGATGTTAGGTCCAACAGATGATAAGTCTGTACATACCGAGCAGTCTATGAAATGGAAGTTGAAAAGAAAAACAAATGATGAATTAAGACAACAGTTTATTGACCAAACGGTTCCACAAGCTGAAGTTTTAGGAATCACTGTTCCAGATCCAGATTTAAAATGGAACGAAGAGAAAGGACAATACGATTTTGGTGAAATTGATTGGGATGAATTTTGGCAAGTTGTTAAAGGTCATGGACCCTGTAATAAAGAAAGAATGACTGCAAGAGTAAGTGCTTGGGAAGAAGGAGAATGGGTGAGAGATGCAGCAATGGCTTATGCAGATAAAAAAGATAAAAAGAACGTTGCGAAAGCAAGTTAAAACTACTGATATGAAAAAAAATTGGCCCCTTTGGGAAATATTTGTTAGAAGTAAAAACGGTTTAGAACATCGTCATTTTGGATCTCTTCATGCAACAGATGCAGAAATGGCTCTTGAAAATGCAAGAGATGTGTATACTCGTAGAAATGAAGGTGTAAGTATTTGGGTAGTAGAAAGTAAATATATTACCGCTTCAAACCCTCAAGAGAATGGTGAATTATTTGAGCCAGCTCAAGATAAAATATACCGTCATCCAACATTTTATGAATTACCGGATGAATTAAAACATATGTAAAATGAAAGACAGTCATTTAGTAAAATATATTTTAGGTATTGCAGATAATGCACTTATTTTAGGACAGCGTTTAGGTGAATTATGCGGGCATGGTCCTACGTTAGAAACAGATATTGCATTAACAAATATGTCTTTAGATTTATTGGGACAAACCCGTAATTATTACCAATATGTTGCAAAAATTAGCGGTGATGATTCAACAGAAGATGATATTGCTTTTCTAAGAACAGAAAGACAATATTTAAATGTACTACTAGTTGAACAACCTAATCAACACTTTGGTTATGTGATTGCGCGTCAATTTTATTTTGATGTATTTCATTATTTATTATTGGAAAAATTACAAGCGAGTACCGATGAAAATTTAGCTGCAATTGCTAAGAAAAGTATTAAAGAAGTAAGTTATCACCAACGTTTTTCTTCAGATTGGATTAAAAGATTAGGTGATGGTACTTCGGAAAGTCATAATAAAATTCAGACAGCTATTAATGATCTTTGGGCATATACAGATGAATTGTTTGAAGTAACTGAAGATGATTCACATATTGTAAATATTGGTATTGGAGTCGATGTTTCTGAATTGAAAGCCGAATATTACTCAAAAGTTTCAGAAGTATTAAAAGAATCAACATTAGAAATTCCAGATAATAAATATTTTAAAAAAGGAGGTAAAATAGGAATTCATAGTGAACATATGGGTTATATTTTAGCAGACCTACAATACATGCAACGTACCTATCCTAAAATGAAATGGTAATTTATTCAGAAATAAATTGACAACAGATAAAGCACATATTGAATCTAGTTTAGTTGATATTCTAAAAACAGTTTCAGATCCAGAAATTCCTGTACTTACAATTTTAGATATGGGTGTGGTACGTGAAGCAATAATAATAGAGGATATTGTTCAAGTAAAAATCACACCTACGTATTCTGGATGTCCAGCCATGGATGTAATTGGTGATGATATAATCACTGCTTTTGAAAATGAAGGAATTAAAGCTAAGGTAGAATTAATTTTAGCGCCAGCTTGGACCACAGATTGGATTACTCCTTCAGGAAGAAAAGCTTTAGAAGAATATGGAATTGCTTCTCCTTTAAACGAACATGCAGATAAAGAAGCACTTCTTGGGAATAAAAAAATCGTAAAATGTCCTCAATGTAGCTCAACAAATACTATTTTAGTGAGTCAGTTTGGTTCTACAGCTTGTAAAGCATTATTTAAATGTGAAGATTGTAAAGAGCCTTTCGATTATTTTAAATGTCTAAAATAGACCCTAATAAATTTTAATATAAATATATGAGTACACCATCGATAGAGGTTACCATTTCAAATAATGTTGCATTTCTAACATTAAATAGACCCGAAGTTTTTAATAGTTTCAATAGAGAAATGGCTTTGCGTTTGCAGAGCGAATTAGATCATTGTGCTGAAAATAATGAAGTAAGAGCAATTGTTATTTCAGGAAATGGGAAAGCATTTTGTGCTGGTCAAGATTTAAAAGAAGTTACTACACCAGAATTAAACCCAGGGTTTAAAGCTATTTTGGATGAACATTACAATCCGATTATTGAAAAAATCAGAGGAATTGAAAAACCTATAATTGCTGCTGTGAATGGTGTGGCCGCTGGAGCTGGTGCTAATATAGCTTTGGCTTGTGATATAGTTGTTGCTTCTGAAAAAGCTAGTTTTATTCAGGCTTTTAGTAAAATAGGATTAGTGCCCGATAGTGGCGGAACATTCTTTTTACCAAGATTAATTGGGTTTCAAAAAGCATCTGCCTTAATGATGTTAGGTGATAAAGTATCTGCTGAAGAAGCTGAAAATTTAGGAATGATTTTTAAAGTTTTTAATGCTGAAGATTTTACTGCTGAAGTAACAGCACTCGCTGAGAAAATGGCGAAAATGCCAACCAAAGCTTTAGGATTTACCAAACGATTATTAAATGAATCGATGACTAATTC
>JAHRWC010000132.1 GCA_019090365.1 Flavobacteriaceae bacterium | reverse complement strand
TTGGATTCTAGATTTGTTTTCATCAAAATCAAGAATTACAACATTAAGTTTTTCGTCTAATTCAACAATTTCATTCGGATGATTAATACGTGACCAAGAAAGGTCTGTAATATGAATTAATCCGTCAACACCTCCAAGATCCATAAATACACCATAAGAAGTAATGTTTTTAACAACACCTTCTAGTACTTGACCTTTTTCTAATTGACCAATGATTTCTTTTTTCTGTTCTTCAATATCAGCTTCGATAAGTGCTTTATGAGAAACAACAACATTTTTAAATTCGTGATTAATTTTCACAACTTTAAATTCCATTGTTTTTCCAACATACACATCGTAGTCACGGATTGGTTTCACATCAATTTGTGAACCAGGTAAGAATGCTTCAATTCCGAAAACATCTACAATCATACCACCTTTTGTACGACACTTAACAAATCCATTAACGATAGTAGCTTCATCATGTGCAGCATTTACTCTATCCCAAGCTTTAATAGTTCTAGCTTTACGGTGAGATAATACTAATTGTCCTGTAGCGTCTTCACGTACATCAATTAATACCTCAACCTTGTCACCAACTTTTAAATCTGGATTGTAACGAAATTCGTTTAATGATACTACACCTTCAGATTTTGCATTGATGTCAATAATTGCATCACGATCTGAAATGTAAACTACAACACCATCAACTACTTCATCATCTAAAGTATCAACGAAATTTTCAGCTACTAACTTTTCAAACTCTTCTAGTTTTCCATCATCAACTGGATCAATTCCTTCTTGATAATTTTCCCAGTTAAAGTCTTCTAAGAATTTTTTTGGATCTCTTTCTTTTAAAGAAAGCTCTTTTTTTGGTTCTTGTACAGTTTCCTGAACTTCCGCTACAGCAACTTCTTGTACTTCTTCTTTTGTTTCTTTTTTAGCCATGTGCTAATTGTGTTTTCAACTTAAAACCGTTGAAAACAAACGATTTGTATTCTGTACTTCACATATAACAAAGGCGGCTTTAGTACAGAAGTGTTTATATATTTATTTTTTCAATCCCTTTTTATTATTGATTATGCCGCTAAAAGGGGTGCAAAAATAAGATTTATTTATTGATTTTCAAAGGGTTTTGAATATATGAATTAAAATAAACATTCAACTACTCAACTACTTATGAACTGTTAATTATTATAGGGCATTTTTACTTATTTTTAAACTTTGTTAAAAGTCACTATTGATAGGAATTAAAAATAAATTAGTAAATAAAAAACTAGTCAATATATATTTCGCCAGTTATTGTACCGTTTCTCATAGAAAATAAACCTGAACTTCCACCTGTACAATTATCATTATAATATATATCATCTAGAATATAACCTACACTCCAAGAAACAGTTGCTGGAAAATTAGAAGTTTGTCCCCAAACAAAAAATTGATCTGCAGATGATACTGGTTTAATGAAAGTTGGCACACCAAAGAAACAAGTAAAATCCGAATCCTCCATTGAAGTATCTGTGCGTAAAACCCCTTGATAAGTTACAGCAGCAGCACTAACTATTTCCCAACCATTAAATTGAGAAGGTGCGGGAGTACCATCAGTAATCATATTCCAAGTTCCAGAAATATTTGGATTTGCTGGCGAATGATATATACCTGTCCAAGCGAATGCTCTTCTTCCATTTTTGACCTTAACTATATAACTAGATAGGTGTTCATCTTCAATAAATGCATCTAATAAAATAGGGCTATCTATATTAGTTACATCTAAAGTTATATAATTTTCTGCATCAGAAAAATTAAAAATAGTAGTATCAGGTATTTGATTTGATGATGATTCCAAGTGTAATTTATATTCAGCTCCTCCTTCTATTTCTACTATAACGTTGTAGTGAGTGTCATTCCCTGCATTAATCCATATTTTACCTCTTTTTAAAGTAGTCGTTGAAGTAATAATTCCTAAATAAACACCTTCCTTCCTATCATCGAATTGTAATTGAGGGATTTGATCTTTAATAGAAACTTCTGATATGATTTGCTCTAAATGGGCAGATTTTATTGATTCAACATCTTCTTTCGAACAAGCAATAAAAAGAACAGTACTCATTGCTAGAGTAATAAATTTTATTATTTTCATTTGAAATAATTTACTTTAGGTTTAATATTTCGAGAAAATAGCAAAAATAAAATTCATTCATTCATCTAATCATACTTATATTCAATGCATTACTATATAATAATTCAACAAATCCTTAAGTAGCTGATAAACTTAAATTGAAAGATAATTATTTAAGTATTGAAAATTACAACACTATTTTTAAACAGATCAACGTTTTGTAATAAACACTACCCTAGATGATTAAAAAATGTAAACTCCTTCTATATTTTTTCATACTATTAGTTTCATTATCTACTAATAATTTACTTTCACAAGTAAGTGATATTGGCACACATGAAGATTGGGAATATGCATTAGAAGGTACTGGCGACGTACTTCAACTAGCATTACCATTATCTGCTGGTATTACAACAGTCATCAAAAAAGATTGGAAAGGAACCAAACAATGGGCGTTATCTTATGGAACAGCTATCATAGTTACACACTCACTCAAACGAATTGTTAAAAAACAAAGACCCGAAGGAAGAAATCGATTTGATGCTTTTCCATCTGGTCATACTGCATCAGCATTTTCAGGAGCTTCATTTATTCAAAGACGCTATGGATGGAAGTATGGAAAATGGGCCTATGTTTTAGCTAGTATTGTTGGAGTGAGCCGCATGGAAGGTCCTGACGGCTGGCATGATATCTGGGATGTTCTAGCTGGTGCTAGTATTGGTATTGGAAGTACTTATATATTTACCTCTCCTTATAAAAAAACAACATTGAAGTTAGTTTTTCTTCAGGAAATAAAAATTATTTAATTGGCTTTAAATATAAATTCTAACTGATAATTATCATAGGGCAACATCTCTTTGTTTTTAAACTTTGTTGAAAATCTTCAAAATGAATTTACCCTACGCAGAGCCCTATAAAACTAAAATGGTTGAATATATTAAACCTTCTACTATTGAAGAACGTAGGCAATGGATTAAAGAAGCCGATTATAATTTATTCAATTTAACCTCAGATAAAGTTTTTATTGATCTATTAACAGATTCGGGAACCGGCGCCATGAGTGATAAACAATGGGCTGAAATGATGATAGGTGATGAAAGTTATGCAGGTTCACAATCATTTTTAAAGCTGAAAGAAACGGTAAAACAAATCACAGGGTTTTCTTATTTCTTACCTACGCATCAAGGAAGAGCTGCAGAAAATGTATTGTTTTCAGTATTGGTAAAGGAAGGAAATATCATTCCAGGTAATTCACATTTTGATACTACCAAAGGACATATAGAATTTAGAAAAGCAACTGCTTTAGATTGTACGATTGATGAAGCTTTTGATACTACAGTGTATCACCCTTTTAAAGGAAATGTAAATATTGAAAAATTAGAAGCTGCCTTAAAAAATGATACTGAAGACAGAATTCCATTTGTAATTGTAACCGTTACTTGTAATTCGGCTGGAGGTCAACCTGTTTCTATAGAAAATATTAAGCAAGTATCTGAAGTCTGTAAAAAATACGATACTCCTTTATATTTTGATGCTGCACGTTTTGCTGAAAATGCCTATTTCATAAAAATTAGAGAGGAAGGATATCAAGACAAAACCATCAAAGAAATAGTAAAAGAAATGTTCTCATATGCTGATGGTATGACCATGAGTGCAAAAAAAGATGGTCTTGTAAATATGGGTGGATTTATTGCTTTAAACAATGAAGAAGTTTATAAAAAAGCAACGGTATTTAATATAATGTATGAAGGTTTTATAACCTATGGAGGGCTGAACGGACGTGATATGGGAGCGTTAGCAGTTGGCTTAGATGAAGCTACCGAATTCGATTATCTTGAAACTAGAATAGAACAAGTTGCATTTTTAGGACAACAATTAGTCGATGCAGGAATTCCTGTACAACAACCTTTTGGTGGCCATGCAATCTTTTTAGATGCTAATAAATTTGTACCAACTATTCCGCGTAATGAATATAGAGCACAAGCCTTAGCGATTGAATTATATATAGCCGGCGGAATTAGAAGTGTTGAAATTGGAACCATCCTAGCAGATAGAGACCCTTTTACGCATAAAAATCGCTATCCAGAATTAGAACTCGTTAGATTGGCAATTCCGCGTAGAACCTATTCTTTAAACCATATGCGCTATATCGCAGCTGTATTAAAAAATATTTACGCTTCTAGAGATCAAGCCAAAAGAGGATATAAAATTATAGATGAAGCCCCAATCATGAGGCATTTTACTGTAAAATTAGAAAAGTTAGTTGATTAGAACTATTCGATTCTAAATCCGTTAGTTACTGATTTATTAGGACTTATCAGCGTTACATCTTTTCCTTTAACAGCTCCTAACACCAAACATTCACTCATGAAGTTAGCGATTTGTTTTGGAGGAAAATTTACAACTGCTACAATTTGGGAACCAATAATTTCTTCTTTAGAATAAATACTTGTAATTTGAGCAGAACTACGTTTTATACCGTATTTTTCTCCAAAATCTATCGTTAATTTATAAGATGGGTTTCTAGCTTCTGGAAAATCATGTGCTTCAAGAATAGTTCCTACTCTCATTTCTATTTTCTCAAAATCATTCCAAGTTATTTCGTTCATTTTTTTCAAACTTTAATAAAACGCAAATTTAAAAAATTTCATTCATAAATAATAGCCAAAATAAGTTTGTTTCTTTGTAAATTCAATCATTCAAAATAAAAATTTTATTATGTCTTTGACTCCTTCAAATATGATGCCTTTAGGTACGAAAGCTCCTGATTTCAAACTTCAAGACACAGTTACTTTAGATAACTACACCTTAAATGACATTAAAGGAGAAAAAGGAACTTTGGTCATGTTTATTTGTAATCATTGTCCTTTTGTAAAGCATGTTAATGAGGAGATTGTTAGAATTTCGAATGATTATCGAGTGCATGGATTTGGTGTTGTTGCGATTAGCAGTAATGATGTTGAGAATTACCCCGAAGATGCGCCTTCAAAAATGCATAGAAATGCACAGAAGCACAACTTTACATTCCCTTATTTATACGACGAAAGTCAGAAAGTTGCTAAAAGCTATGATGCTGCTTGTACTCCCGATTTCTATTTATTTGATTCAGAATTAAAATTGGTATATAGAGGTCAATTAGATAATTCTCGCCCTGGAAATGGCATTCCTGTAAATGGAAGAGATCTAAGAGAAGCCTTTGATAATATATTAAATAACCATCCACAACGCAAAGATCAAAAGCCTAGTATTGGTTGTAATATTAAGTGGAAATAGTATTTGTAAAGTAGGGATTATAAATGTTGAACTGTTTTATAAGAAAAAAATAAAATGAAAAAAACATCCCTACTTAAAAAGCTATTCTTTTTAGCGATCGTATTTGCATCTACTCTTACAATTAATGCTCAACATACATTTTCAATCGTTGCAGTTGATCCAGTTACTGGAGAAATAGGAAGCGCTGGAGCAACATGCCTTGGTTTTGAAGATGGAGCACAAGCCATTAGCGACATTGTTTTAGGCGTTGGAGCCATACATACACAATCGTATTGGCATCCAACCAATCAAGCAAATGCAAGAGTTAGAATGGAAGCTGGAGATTCGCCTCAAGAAATCATGGATTGGTTAATTGCTAATGATGTACAAGGCGATGCTACTGCAAGACAATATACAGCAGTCGATTTAAATGCTGGTAATCCTAGAAGTGCTGCTTTTACTGGTGCTAATTGTTTTGCTGAATTTATTCACATTGCGGGACCTAATTATTCGATTGCAGGAAATATTTTAATTTCTGAAGATGTTGTAAATGATATGGAAACTGCATTTTTAGCAAACACAGGAACATTAGCAGATAAATTAATGGCTGCTATGCAAGGTGCAAAAAGACCAGGAGCCGATGCACGATGCTTAGATGATGGAGTAAGCTCACTTTCTGCATTTATAAGAGTTGCTGACCCTAGTGATACAGATAGCTCGTATGGTAATCTTTCGTTAGACTTAAACGTTTGGGTAACTTCAGATGTGTTTGAGCCTATTGATGCTTTACAAGAATTATACGATGGAACGTTAAGTGTAGATAGCAATTCTTTTTCTGAAGAAACCCTTTCAATGTATCCAAACCCTGCAAATGAATCGATAACAATTCAGAGTGAGAAAGGGTTAATTTCTCAATATGAAATATATGATGTTACTGGTAAACTAGTTACTTCTAGAACTACTGATTCTCCAATTACCCATGCATTGGTAAATGTATCAGATTTAAATACGGG
>JAHRWC010000131.1 GCA_019090365.1 Flavobacteriaceae bacterium | reverse complement strand
TTACAAATTGAAGCAGCTCAATCAAACGATTATAACGAAGGTGTAAGTGCTTTTGTAGAGAAAAGAAAACCTAATTTTAAAGGAAACTAAGATGGCAATTAAGAATGTTGGAGTTATAGGTGGAGGAACCATGGGAAGCGGAATTGCACAAGTTGCAGCAACTGCTGGATGTAAAGTAAAATTGTTTGATACCAAAAATGAAGCACTTGATAAAGCCAAAGCAGCTTTAGATAAAATATTAAATCGTTTAATAGAAAAAGGAAGAATTGATGCTTCTGAAAAATCAAGAATTCAAGATAACATTCAATATGTAAATACATTAAAAGATTTAGGGGATTCAGATCTAACCATAGAAGCAATCATTGAGAATTTAGATATTAAACAAGCTGTTTTTTCTGAATTAGAAAGTTATGTATCTGATGATTGTATCATTGCTTCAAATACTTCAAGTCTATCAATTGCATCAATAGCATCTTCTTTAAAAAAACCAGAGCGTTGTGTTGGGATTCACTTTTTTAACCCTGCACCCTTAATGAAGCTAGTTGAGGTGATTCCTGCAATTCAGACTTCAAAAGAAGTTTTAAATCTTTCGGTTCAAACCATAAAAGATTGGAAAAAAGTTGTAGCTGTAGCTAAAGATACTCCTGGTTTTATTGTAAACAGAGTTGCACGTCCATTTTATGGGGAAGCCTTGAGGATTTATGAGGAAGGGTTAGCCGATTTTGTAACCATTGATTGGGCATTAAAAAGCAAAGGTGGATTTAGAATGGGACCTTTTGAATTAATGGACTTTATAGGCAATGACGTTAACTATACAGTAACTGAAACAGTATTTTCCTCGTTCTATTTCGATCCAAGATATAAGCCAGCGTTTACACAAAAACGATTTAGTGAAGCAGGTTATTTAGGAAGAAAAAGTGGAAGAGGATATTATGATTATTCTGAAAATGCTGTAAAACCAAGTCCTAAAGAGGATTCAGAATTAGCAAACCAAATTTTTGATAGAGTGTTGGTCATGCTAATAAACGAAGCCGCAGACGCCTTGTTTTTAAATATCGCTTCAGCTGAAGATATAGATAATGCAATGACTAAAGGTGTTAATTATCCGAAAGGACTATTAGCTTGGGCAGATGAAAAAAGTATGGATTGGTGTGTGTCTAAATTAGATGAATTGTATGATCTTTACCATGAAGATCGTTATCGTTGTTCTCCTTTACTGCGTAGGATGAATCAAGATGGCAGAAATTTTTTTAGCTGAAATTAAGGAAGTTATTTTATGAATGAAACTTTTGATGTAGTTTATAGAATATTGAAATGGTTTTCAAAGCTAACAGGATGGACCTATCATGAAATCAATATTATTGTTTACTTCATTTTAATTCCTTTAATTTTTGCTTTTTTTATAGATAAGATTTTAAAGAAGAATTACTTTAAAATTGGAGTTGCAGGGTTTGTTTTTATATCGCTGCTTTTCATTTCAGATTTTGAAAAATTTTCGACTACATTATTTAATTATTCAGTAGATTTTTTAAATTGGTTTGAGGTGATTGGTTTAAATTTTATTCAAGCTTCCGTTGTAATTTGTGTTATTGTACCAATTATAATTATTATGGTATTAATGTATATCAATAAAAAAATGAAAAAAAATGAAGGGTGAGTTAATTCCGCATAAAATGTTAAGCCAAGATGCTTTTAGTCAAAGTCTTGGAATAGAAATATTAGAATGTGAAATAGGACGTTGTAAAGTAGCTTTAACAGTAAGAAAAGACATGCTTAACAGTATGGGAAAAGCACATGGTGGAATAACCTATGCATTAGCAGATACAGCCTTTGGTTTTACAGCAAATACCCATGGAAAATACGCAGTTTCTATCGAAACGTCGATCAATCATATTGAAGCTGTAAATGAAGGTGATTATATTACGGCAGAATCTGTTATAGAAAAAGTGAATACAAAAATCGGATTTAATATAGTTGAAATAAAAAGAGGAGAGGAACTCGTAGCTATTTTTAAAGGGTTGGTATATCGAACTTCAAGAGATTGGGTCTAAAATTATAAATTTGAAAAAACTTCTTGTTATAGGACATACGTTTCCGGAACCATCAACAACTGCGGCTGGTTCACGTATGATGCAAATACTGAAATTATTTCTGGAAGACGAATACCACATCACATTTGCTTCAACTGCTGCTATTTCTGAAAAATCTGAAACCTTAGAGTATCATTTCATTCAGACAGTTTCAATTCAATTAAATGATTCAAGTTTTGATGACTTTATTCTAAAACTAAACCCTTCCATCGTATTATTTGATCGTTATATTACGGAAGAGCAATTTGGTTGGAGAATTTCTGAACAATGTTCAAATGCATTAAAAATATTAGATACTGAAGACTTGCATTTTCTGCGAAAAGCTAGAGAGAAAGCATATAAGGAAGGTGATGATATTAATTTATTTTCTGAAACAGCAAAGCGAGAAGTTGCAAGTATTTATCGTTGTGATGTAACTTTAATCATTTCTGAATTTGAAATGGAATTACTTCAGAATCAATTTAAAATTGATGAAAATATTCTGTTTTATTTACCCTTTTTAGAAGAACCTATTACAGAAGAAAAAATTATTACATTTCCAACTTTTGAAGAACGATCAGGTTTTATGACTATTGGTAATTTGTTGCATGGACCAAATATAGATTCGGTTAAATATTTAAAAAAGGAAATATGGCCTTTGATTAAACAACAAATGCCAAATGCTATTTTAACTATTTATGGTAATTATGCTTCACAGCAAATTCAAGAATTCCATAATGAAAAAGAAGGTTTTTTGATTAAGGGTTGGACTGATAACTTAGAAGAAGTAATGACCTCTTCAAAAATTTGTTTGGCTCCTTTGCGTTTTGGGGCTGGATTAAAAGGTAAATTATTGGATGCTATGAAATTTGGAACACCTTCTGTAACCACTAAAGTTGGAGCTGAAGGAATGCAGGGTGATAATCCATATCCTGGAATAGTTGCAGATTCTGCTGACCAAATTGCAAATGCTGCAGTTCAATTATATGCTTCAGAAGAAAAATGGAATGAGGCTCAAAGCCTGGGTTTTCAAATTATAATTCAACGTTTTCAGAAATCAAATTTTAAGAATTTATTTTTAAAGAAAATTTCAGATTTAAAAAACAACCTCTTATTGCATAGAAATTCAAATTTCACAGGTCAAATCCTTCAACATCACTCCTTAAAAAGCACTCAATATATGAGTAAATGGATTGAAGAAAAGAATAAGAAAAGCTAGAATTATCTCAAGCATTTTAATTTTAGTAAATTAGACCAATGGCATATTGGATTTCAATACTTGTTTTTATTTTAATAGTCTATGTTGTAATTAGTGTGTTGTTATACTATTTGCAGGATTATCTATTGTTTAAACCCGAAAAATTACCAAAAGATTTTCAATTTTTTTACGAACATCAAGAAACAGAAGAATATCATCTTGAAACTAGAGATGGAGCTATAATTAATGGTTTACATTTTAAAGTTGAAAACCCAAGAGGAATTGTCTTGTATTTAAAAGGGAATAGTAAAAGTATTAAAGGCTGGGGAAAATTTGCTGTAGATTTCACTAGACATAACTACGATGTGGTTATGGTGGATTATAGAGGGTTTGGTAAGAGTACAGGGAGAAGAAGTCAGAAAGCTATTAAAAACGATTTACAATTTGTTTACAACAAGATGCGTGAACGTATTGATGAAAAGCATATCATTATTTATGGTAGAAGTTTAGGTTCTGGTTTTGCAGCAAAATTGGCTTCGATGAATAATCCTTCAAAATTAATACTAGATGCACCTTATTATAGTTTGAAAAAAGTGACTGCTCGATATATGCCTTTTATGCCCTTTTCAATTATTATGAAATATCCCTTACCAACATATAAATGGCTTAAATATGTGAATTGTCGTATTCATATTATTCATGGAACTGATGATAAATTAATTCCTTATAAAACGAGTGTGAAACTTTCTCAAATTAAACCAAAACGTACAAGATTATACACTGTGATTGGTGGCGGACATAAAAATTTGAATAACTTTGAAAGCTATCATAAAATGTTACATGAAATATTGATTTCCAAAGATGAAAAGCAAGATCTTGAAGGAAGTAGTTTTCATGTAGTTCATAGTTCAAAATAATATGAAATTTAAGAAGAAAAGATTTTACATTTTAGCATTTGTGCTACTTAATTTATATGGTTTACTTTGCGGTGTGTTATATTTTTTTCAAGAGAACCTTATTTTTTTACCAACTGTTCCTTCTCAAGAACATGTTTTTGTTATGGAGAATCCATTTGAAGAAATCTTCTTGGAAACAGATGATGGCGCAAAATTAAACGGACTTCATTTTAAATCTGAAAACCCAAAAGGAGCAATTCTATATTATCACGGAAACGCTGGTGATTTACAACGTTGGGGTACCATTACCAATTTTTTTGTTGAAAAAGGCTATGATGTTCTGTTAATGGATTACCGAGGATATGGAAAAAGTACGGGTAAAAAATCAATGGAAAGCCTTTATTCAGATAGTGAATTATGGTATGACTTTATGAAAAACCATTATTCCGAAGAGGATATAATTATATATGGACGAAGTCTTGGAACGACTTTCGCTACGTATGTAGCATCAAAAAATCAGCCAAAGAACCTTATATTAGAATCACCATTTTATAATATTACAGAAGTTGGAAAATCTCGTTTTCCATTTTTACCAGTGAGTTCTTTATTGCATTATACTTTCCCAACCAATGAATATATTAAGGAGGTAAAAATTCCAATTACAATCTTTCATGGAACAAATGATAAGGTGATAAAATTTGATTTTGGAAAGAAACTTTTTGATTCAATAAAGATGAAAAATAAATCATTCATAAGGATTCCAAGTGGAGGACATAATGATTTAATAAATTTTGAAGAATATCAAAAAAATATAGACTTGGCATTAGAAAATAAAATGCATTAATTTACAATTCCTTCTCTATTTTTTTCTTGAATTTTTCGAACAATTGAAGCTGAAGTTTTACGGGGCATTAACCTCGGTAATCTCGATAAAAACTTATTAAAAAATCCAGGTACTACAACTGTTTTTCCTTGCATCATAGCATCGTAACCATACTTCGCAACTTGAACTGGACAAGCCATATTAAAGTTTATCTTATTATCACAATTTTCTTCAGATACAACTTGTTGAAAAGAGGTTTTTGTTTGCCCTGGACATAATACTGTAACAGTTACTCCAGTACCTTTTAGCTCATTTGCAATAGCTTCAGAAAAAGATAATATATACGCTTTTGATGCATAATATATAGCCATTAATGGACCCGGTTGAAATGCGGCTAATGAAGAAATATTTAAAATTTTACCAGAACCTCTTTTAACCATTCCGTTTAATAAAAGTTTGGTTAAATGAGTAGTGGTCATGATGTGTAAATGAAGCATTGCTGATTCACGTTGCCAATCGGTTTTTGAAAAAGTACCAAACAAACCAAATCCAGCATTGTTAATTAATACATCGATGGAGGCATCTTGAATTTCATTGAAAATTTCATTTGCGATTTCAGCTTTGCTTAAATCTTTAACTATAATTTTCACTGTTGTTTGATAAAGTTCTTCTAATTCTTTTTTAGTATTCTCTAGATTTTCTGAATCAATATCAATAAGTATAAGTTGATAAGAATCTTTCGCTAATAAAACTGCAAATTCATAGCCAAGACCAGAGGCTGCACCAGTTACTAATGCTGTTTTCTTATTCATTTTATTGGTAAGATTGAAAGAGATTGCAAGTTAATTCATTTAGAGTTAGTTGAAGCATTATTTTACTATTATTCTCCTTCAGATTTTGCTGAAAGCTCAAACCAGCGTTCAGTTTTAACTTCAATATCTTTAATTAATTGTTGTAGAATAGCGGACTGATTATTTATTTCTTCTGAATCCCAATTTTCTGTTGCAAACTTACTTTCTAAATCTTCTTTTTTAGCTTCTAAGGTTGCAATTACTTTTTCAATTTTATTGTATTCCTTTTGTTCATTATAGCTTAATTTGGATTTGTTATTTACTGCTTTCCAATTGGTTTTAGATTTACTTGAACTACTACTTTCTTCATATTTTTCAGCAACTTTACTGTCTTCATAGGTTCTATAATCTGAATAATTTCCAGGAAAATCTTCAAACTCACCATTTCCTTTAAAAACAAATAAATGGTCAACAATTTTATCCATAAAATAACGATCGTGCGATACCACAATTAAACAACCAGGAAAGTCTAATAAGAAATTTTCCAATACATTTAAAGTTACAATGTCAAGGTCATTGGTAGGCTCATCAAGAATTAAAAAGTTAGGATTCTGAATTAAAACCGTACATAAATAAAGTCTTTTTCGTTCACCTCCACTTAATTTATCAACAAAGTCATATTGTTTTTTTCTGTCGAATAAAAATCGTTCTAATAATTGTTGTGCAGAAATTTGACGCCCTTTTTTTAAAGGAATATAATCTCCAAATTCTCTAACTACATCGATTACTTTTTGTCCTTCTTTTATATTGATACCTTTTTGAGTATAGTACCCAAATTTCACTGTGTCACCTATAATTACTTTTCCTGAATCTGGAATTAAACTTCCAGTTATGATATTTAAAAAAGTAGATTTTCCAGTACCATTTTTACCTATGATGCCAATTCTATCTCCACGTTGAAAATTATATTCAAAGCTTTTAAATAAATGAATGTCATCAAAACTTTTTGATATGTTATGCAGTTCAACAATTTTAGTTCCTAATCGCTCCATGTTAAGTTCTAATTGAACTTCATGGTCATTTCTACGTTGATGAGCTCTACTTTTTATTTCTGCAAAATCATCAATTCTCGATTTACTTTTCGTAGTACGAGCTTTAGGTTGCCTTCGCATCCAAGTTAATTCTTTATTATAAAGTTGTTTTGCTTTAGTTGTTTCACTTACAAAATTCTCGATTCGCGCATCTCTTTTTTCAAGATAATAGCTGTAATTTCCTTTATAACCATATAAGTTTCCTTCGTCTAATTCAACTATTTCATTGCAAACTCTTTCTAGAAAAAATCGATCATGTGTTACCATAAACAGTGTGATGTTTTCTTTTGCAAAAAAGTTCTCTAGCCATTCAATCATTTCTAAATCTAGATGATTCGTAGGTTCATCCATTATAAGAAGGTCAGGTTGTGCTAATAAGGCATTAGCAAGCGCTAATCGTTTTTTTTGTCCACCACTTAATGTATTTACTTTTTGCTCTAAATTCTCTAATTTTAGTTTGAATAATATTTGCTTGTATTTTGTTTCAAAATCCCATGCATGATGTGACTCCATATCGTCAAAAGCAATTTGTAATGCTTCAGAATCTTCTGGGTTTAGCAATGATTTTTCATAGGCAGCAATTACCTTTATTATTTTGTTTTCCGAAGTATTTATAATTCCCTCTATTGTTAAATTCGGATCCAATATTGGTTCTTGTGGAAGAAATGAAACAGTAATATTTTTTCGTATTACAATATTGCCTTCATCAGGAGTATCAAAACCTCCAATGATGTTTAGTATAGAAGTTTTTCCAGTTCCGTTTTTAGCAACAAAACCAATTTTTTGACCCTCGTTTATACCAAAAGAAATATTTTTAAATAATACTCTTTCACCATACGATTTTGCAATATTTTCAACAGACAAATAATTCACGTTCCTTTTTTCTGCAAAATAACTCCTTTTTCATCACTTAGAATGAAATTAATTTTATTATTACTCAGGTTAAGTTATATTTGCTTACTAACAACCCCAATCTATATGAAATTTACATATCTGTTTGTTTTTATTTTTATTGCAGTATGTTTTTCTTCTTGTGTTTCTACAAAGCAACTTACATATTTACAAGAAAATCAAATTAATGAAGATAGCATAGTATCAATTAAAAAAATGCAAGAGCCTTATAGGTTACAGGTTAATGATCTTTTAAGTATACGAGTAAAAGCATTAGACCAGGAAACAGTTGGTATTTTTAACCCAATTAATGATGCGAGTTTAAATGCAACTGGAGAAGAAAAGTTGTATTATGATGGGTTTGTGGTAGATATTCATGGGAATATTCGTATTCCAAGTTTAGGAGAAATAAAAGTGTTGGGTTATACCGTTGAGGAAATAAGAAAAGACCTAGAAAATAGATTGTTAAAAGATTATTTTAAGGCTGAAGCCAATATTTTTGTGACTGTAAAATTAGCAGGAATTCGATACACGATTAATGGAGAAATTTCGAATCCTGG
>JAHRWC010000130.1 GCA_019090365.1 Flavobacteriaceae bacterium | reverse complement strand
CTTGGTCGGCAGCGTCAGATGTGTATAAGAGACAGGTATAGTACTACAGATAATGCAGCTATTCCCCTTAGTGCATCTAATTCAATTAGTCTTTTTTTTGTCATTCATCTTATAATTTAGATGCTTGATGGCAGTTTTTTTTTCATATAAAGATAGTTTATTATTTGTATGAAACTTAAAACTAAAAACTTTCTTAGCCAGTTAAGTTATATAATAAGTTTATATATTTTTCTCTACAAAATACATTTCAATTTCGCCTTTGCCTTTGGCTTGAATTTTACCTCTAGACTCAAATGTAAAACTTTTATCGTCTTTTAGTAATGTATAGGTTGACTCACTAACATTTACTTTTCCAACTTCACCCGAGCTTTCCATTCGGCTTGCTGTGTTTACCGTATCACCCCAAATATCGTATTGAAATTTCTTTACTCCAACAATTCCAGCTACTACTGGACCTGTATGCACACCAATACGTACTTCAAAGAAAGGTTGATTGGTTGCTGTTTTTTCGGCTTTAGTTTTTTCAATCACCTCAGCCATTTCTAAAGTAGCTTTTACCACATCTTGAGCATGTGTATTATTTACTGAAGGTAAACCACCTGCAGCCATATAGGAATCACCAATGGTCTTTATCTTTTCTATTCCATATTTTTCGCAAATACGGTCGAATTCTGAAAAACAGGTATGAAGATCTTCTACCAACTCTTTTGGAGATAATTGTTCACTTAATGCTGTAAAACCTTTAAAATCGGTAAAAAGTACGGTTACATGTTCAATGAGTTGTGCCTCTGAATGTCCTTTTTCTTTAAGCTCTTCTGCTACTTCTTCTGGAAGGATATTTAACAATAATTCTTCACTTCGGTCTTTTTCTTTACCAATGCGATTTCGTTGCCGAAAAAATATGCCTGCAAATAATAATACCACAGCAAAACCAGCAATAAAACCATTACGCTCTAGGTTTTTTCTTTTTAGTTCTTGAGCGGCAATAACATCCTTTTTCTCTTGTTCCATTTGGGTTGCAGCTTCTTTCTTATCAAAGTCATATTGCATCTCTAGCTGAGTCATTTTTTTTGTATTTGCCTCATTGAAAAGACTATCATTCAAAACGGTCAATTGTTCATGAAATTCTAATGCTTTATAATCTTTACCCATTATCTTATAGGTCTCATACAAACAAGAACAAGCATCTTTTTGTTGGTCTATATCTCCAATCTCTTTACTTAAATTAAAAGACCTTTGACACATAGCTATAGCGTCTTTGAATGCTCCTTTCGTTTTGTATAGCTCACCTATGTTTCCAAGTGAAAGTGCCATTCCATTTTCATCTTCAATTTCTTCTTGGATTTTCAAACTGCGTTCATAATAGTCTAAGGCGAGTTTATAATTACCTTGATAAAAATTAATAACACCAATATTATTTAGTGATTCTGCAATACCTTTATTATCTTCTATTTCTTCTCTAATTTTCAAACTTTGCTTATAATAATCCAAGGCAAGTGGATAGTTACCTTGGGTTCTATATATTATTCCAATATTGCCTTTCGAAAATGCAATCCCTCTTTTATCCTCGAGTTCTTCATATATTTTTAAACTGCGATTCCAATATTCTAAAGCTTGCGTATAATTGCCTTGGTTTTTATATATAAGTCCAATGTTGTTTAATGAAGATGCAACTCCTCTTTTATTACCGATTTCTTCTTTGATTTTTAAACTATACTGATGATTTTTAAGTGCATTAGGGTAATCACTTTTTATATAATAGGCAGCGCCCTTCATATTCAAAGCATTAGCCATAATTTTTTTGATTCCTAGTTTGCGAGAAAATTCAAAAAGGGTGTCAGATAAAACTATTGCACTATCAGGTTTAGAATGAACGTAACCAAACCAGATATAATCGTCCAATGCTTTAGCACGGCTAGAATCCGTTTTAGTATGGTCTTGCCAGGTTATAAATAGTGAATCTAGTTCAGTTTGGGCATTCATTAAAGCACATGAAAAAACTAAAAACATCAGAAGGGTTACTTTTTGCATTCGGTTATTTTAGTTAGTGATTGTAAGATAAGAAATTTATGCAACTCAATATTTTTTACATATTAAGGGCTTTTTTAAAAATTGAAAAGTAAACATCAAGAAGCTTGTTCTTTATCTTTTTTGCATTGACCAAAAAAGAAATCGAAGATTCACGAACTCGTTATTATTAAATATAAATAACGTGAGTAAACAAAAAAGTCTAGTTTGACGATTCTTCTTCACCCATAACACTTTTCAAGCTAAACGAAATGAACTCGCTTTGCACAAACAGCATTTCGTTTTTTACACTTCTCAAAGTTATGGGTCCCGAATTCGAATCGAAGGACGGATAAAATGTGAATATAAATACGCTTCCGCATGAGGGATAAAAACGGCATCCTTTTTTGCTTTAAGATGTAGCAAAAAAGATACAGTGGATAGCCCGACCTAGCATTTAAGCTAGGGCATGCCCAAAAAAATAATAAGAAAATAGATTTAAATCTCTCTATTGATATCCCAAGCTTCTAGGTAATCTGATACCGCTTTAACAAACTGACCTCCTAAAGCACCATTCACCACTCTATGGTCGTACGAATGCGATAAGAACATTTTATAACGAATGCCTATAAAATCACCATCTGGAGTTTCGATCACCGCAGGGACTTTACGAATGGCTCCTAAAGCTAAAATACCTACTTGTGGTTGGTTGATTATTGGTGTACCCATGATACTTCCAAAAGTACCAACGTTAGTAACCGTATAGGTTCCGCCTTGGATATCGTCTGGCTTTAACTGATTATTTCTAGCACGAGAAGCTAAATCGTTTACAGCCTTACTCATCCCTACCAAGTTTAATTGGTCTGCATTTTTAATCACAGGAACAATTAAATTACCATCACCTAAGGCAGCTGCCATACCAAGGTTGATATTTTTACGCTTAATGATGTT
>JAHRWC010000129.1 GCA_019090365.1 Flavobacteriaceae bacterium | reverse complement strand
TAACAACAAGATTTTTTTTGAAAGTAAATTTTGTTTCATATTATAAATAGATTGATTAATAATATCAAATCTGCAACAAATTAATGATAATATCAATTTTTTTATATTAAAATTGACAAATACCTAACATATAGATAATATTTTTGACATATAATTAATAGTTTAATAGCTGTAAATATTATAAATAGAACGTTATTTTTTACCTTGATACTTAGTACATTTGCACCTCAAAATATTTCAAAATGTATAGAAGTCATACTTGTGGTGAATTAAGACAAAACCATTGCAATGAAACCGTAACTTTATCAGGTTGGGTTCAAAAATCTAGAGACAAAGGATTTATGATTTGGGTGGATCTTAGAGATCGTTACGGAATTACACAATTAATGTTTGATGAAGAACGTACTCCAAAAGAAATGATGGAAAAAGCTAAGACTTTAGGACGTGAATTTGTAATTCAAGTGACTGGTAACGTTATAGAACGTGTTTCAAAAAATCCAAATTTACCTACAGGAGATATTGAAATTCTTGTGACTGAATTAAATATTTTAAATGATTCGTTAGTCCCTCCATTTACTATTGAAGATGAAACAGACGGTGGTGAAGACCTAAGAATGAAATATCGTTACTTGGATATTCGAAGAAATCCAGTCCGTGAAAACCTTATTTTTCGTCATAAAGTAACCATGGCGGTAAGAAACTATCTTTCAAATTTAGACTTTGTTGAAGTTGAAACTCCTTATTTAATAAAATCAACTCCTGAAGGAGCAAGAGATTTTGTAGTGCCTTCAAGAATGAATGAAGGGCAGTTTTATGCTTTACCTCAATCACCTCAAACATTCAAACAGTTGTTGATGGTGGGAGGAATGGATAAATATTTTCAAATTGTAAAATGTTTTAGAGATGAAGATCTTCGTGCAGATCGCCAACCAGAATTTACACAAATTGACTGTGAAATGGCTTTTGTTGAACAAGAGGATATTTTAAATGCTTTTGAAGGACTCACAAGACACCTTCTAAAAGAAATAAATAATGTTGAAATAGGTGATTTCCCAAGAATGACTTACGATGATGCTATGAAGCGTTATGGTAATGACAAACCAGATATTAGATTTGGAATGGAGTTTGGCGAATTAAATGAAGTTGCACAACACAAAGACTTTAATGTCTTTAATCAAGCTGAATTAGTTGTTGGGATTGCAATACCTGAAGGAAATAGTTATTCTAGAAAAGAAATTGACAAACTCATTGATTGGGTAAGACGTCCACAAGTTGGAGCATTAG
The DNA here is from genome assembly GCA_019090365.1 of Flavobacteriaceae bacterium. Classification (GTDB taxonomy): domain Bacteria; phylum Bacteroidota; class Bacteroidia; order Flavobacteriales; family Flavobacteriaceae; genus Marifrigoribacter. The sequence goes on along the minus strand of JAHRWC010000129.1, from coordinate 1,473 downwards.
GAATGGTGTATGCTCGTTGTAATGATGATGGGACTTATAAATCGTCTGTAGATAAATTTTATGACCAAGATGATTTAGCAAAATGGGCTGAAAAAACAGGTGCTAAAGCTGGAGATTTAATTTGTGTACTTTCTGGAGAAACAAATAAAGTAAGAGCTCAATTGAGTGCTTTACGTATGGAAGTTGCAGAACGTAAAGGTTTAAGGAAATCTAATGAATTTGCTCCTTTATGGGTCATTGATTTTCCTTTATTAGAATGGGATGAAGATACAGAACGCTATCATGCAATGCATCACCCATTTACTTCTCCTAAACCTGGACAAATCGAATTATTAGATTCTAAACCAGGTGAAGTAAAAGCTAATGCTTATGATTTAGTTTTAAATGGAAATGAAATTGGTGGAGGGTCTATAAGAATTCATGATAAAGAAACTCAAGCAATTATGTTAAGACATTTAGGCTTTTCAGAAGAAGAAGCTGTAGCTCAATTTGGTTTCTTAATGGATGCTTTCCAATTTGGCGCACCACCTCATGGAGGTCTAGCATTTGGTTTAGACAGGCTTGTTTCTATATTAGGAGGTCAAGAAACTATACGTGATTTTATTGCGTTTCCTAAAAATAATTCAGGACGAGATGTAATGATAGATGCTCCCTCTCCTATTGACAAATTACAATTAGATGAATTAAGTTTAGCATTAAATCTAAAGTCATAGCAATATTATTTTTTGACTTTCAGTTGAATTTACCTACATCTTACTGATTAATTATTTTCAATTTTTCAGAACAATAAAATAATTAAAGACATGAAATACTTGATCCTTTTGTTATTATGTGCTTCAATTGTAGGAGTGTGTTATGGTTTTTATATTAAACCTACTCAACCTGAAAACGGAGATTTATTTATTGGTTCATCTGTAGCACTTGGGTTTCTTATTGTAATGCCCTTATTTATATATCATCGTTGGAAAAACAGGAGCGTAAAAGACTATATGCTGACCAAAGAAAATATTTTAAAAATGAGAGATTATAACGATTCAAATTCTAGGAATTCTAAAAAAAACACCCCTGAATAATTGCTTTTTTTCTGAAAAATAGCAATTATTTTAAGATTCCTTTAATAAATCCACTATCTTTGAGTATTACTAATATATTTTTTATTACAATGGAAGGAACAGTAAAATTTTTTAATGAATCTAAAGGTTTTGGTTTTATCACTAATGATGAAACAGGAAAAGACATTTTTGTACATGTAACCGGTCTGAACGGTGAAGCACTCAACGAGGGTGACAAAGTAGAATATGTTGAAGAAGAAGGAAGAAAAGGAATGGTTGCGGCACAAGTGCGCGTGATCCACGACTAAGATATATCTTACACCAACCAACTGATCAAAGCCTGCTAATATTAGCGGGCTTTTTTATGCTTTAATTTAGGTTTCGTTTTTCAACAAAAAACTTCTTTAGCAAACTAGCACAC
>JAHRWC010000128.1 GCA_019090365.1 Flavobacteriaceae bacterium | reverse complement strand
GTTTTTGTATCTGAAACATCTGTCGATTGAGATTGTGCTTTCGACTCTTGTGTACACGATGAATACACAAGCATTGAACAAACAATAGGAACTAACAATAAATACTTTAGTTTTAAAAATTTACTTGATTTTGATTTTTGTAACATAATAATTCGTTTTTTGATTAATGAATGATTAAAAAATGGATTGATAAATGATATTGATTCGGTATTAAATACCTGTGATAATAAATCTTGATAATAACTAGCCTTATCATTTTGAGAAGCAACGTTTGCATCTGCAATGAACTCTTGTAAAATCACCATTCGCTTTTGATACACATAAACTAGAGGGTTAAACCAAAAAACGATTCTAAGCAATTCAAACCATAATAAATCTATAGAATGCTTATCGGTAACATGCATTTTTTCATGCAATAAAATGGTAGATTTTTGTTTTTCTGAAAGTTCTTCACCTAAAAAAATCGTGTTGAAATATGAAAAAGCCGTGTCTGTACTAGGTAATGTTATGATTCTTAAACCTTCCCAATTAGTTTTAATTCCTCTCTTTTTTAATTGATTAATTTGAAATTGTTTTTTACTAAATAGTAAAAGACTTACAACAAATCCTAGTCCCCAAACTAACATCCATATATTTTGATTTGAATACCATAAAGAGCTATTAACTGTTTCCGAAGACAATGTTCCAATAATAACAGCAGGTAGTTGAATTATATATTCTTCAGGGATGGTTTCCTGAATTGCATTAATTTTAATTAATGGCAATACAATACTTAAAAAAGGGGTGAGAAGTAAATACAACCGATTCCAATTAAAGAATGTTTCCTTTTTTAAAAAGAAATCGTACACCATTAAAAACAGTAATTGAAAAGCAATAATTTGTATAATATAATGTATCATCTTATTTTTTTTCTTTGTTAATCTCCTTCATGATTGATTCCATCTCTGAAATACTGATATCGTTCTTTTTCATAAAAAATGAGACCATACTTTTAAATGAACCCTGAAAATAACCATCCATTAATTTATGTAACGATTGATCACTATAATCACTTTTTTTCACCTTTGGAAAATAAATATGCCCTCTACCTTCCTTACGATACGAAACAAATTCTTTGTTCTCCAAAATTCTAACAATTGTTGAAACCGTATTATAAGCAGGCTTTGGTTCTGGAAATTCATCAATAATAGTTGCTACATTAGCTTCCTCAAGGTTCCATAAAATTTGCATTATATCTTCTTCTGCTTTGGTAAGTTGTTTCATTTCATTCTGAATTAGGTTTCAAATATAACTAAATATTTAGTTTAAACTAATTTTTTAGTTATAAACTTTTGTAACAACTGATTCGTACCTTCGTCTTACTATCTATGAACATGGACATTTTTTTAGTTATTGGTGGATTACTTTTATGTATTGTAGGAATTATTGGCAGCGTTCTACCAATATTACCTGGCCCTCCTATTAGTTGGATTGGTTTGTTGCTTTTACAATTAACCAATGCAGTTGAAGCAAGCTATATCTTTTTAGGCTTTACATTTTTAATCGCCATCACCATCTTTATTTTAGATTATTTTATACCAGCTATTGGAACAAAGAAGTTTGGAGGAAGTCGAGCTGGAGCAATTGGTACTACAATCGGGCTTATAGTTGGATTGCTTTCCCCAATTCCATTTGGAATTCTTATTGGTCCATTTTTAGGAGCTCTTGTAGGTGAAATGGCTTTTAACAAAACAGAAGGTAAGGATGCAATCAAAGCTGCTTTTGGTTCATTTCTGGGTCTTTTAGCCTCTACCTTCATGAAACTCACCATTTCAACAATATTCTTAGGATTCTTTTTATGGGATGTCGTGCAGCATTGGTCTAAATTCTTTTAATAATAACTATACTTAGTTAAATCATTGGAATTGAAATAAAAGTAGATACCCCTTTTTCATAAAGAATAGAATTTTTCATTTCGAAGCTATAATTAGCTTCATAAAGTGAGTCCATTCTAGAAACAACATTACTTAAACCTGTACCAAAAACTATGTCTTCATGTAAAAGTGGTGTTCCATTATTATGAATTTCAAACAGTAAACAATTCTTCTTTTGTAAAATTTTTACTTGTATAATTAAAGTATCATAATGCAAAGAAAAACCATGTTTCAAAGAGTTTTCTACAATTGGCTGCAATAATAAAGGCGGAACTTTTTCTTTTAATAAAGTAGGTTCTACCTCAATAGTAAAATCTAGTTTTTCATTGAATCGCATTTTCTCAATGTCCAAATATTTATGTAATAATTGAATTTCATTTTCTAATGTTATATACTTTGAATCATTTAAATTAAGAGTCAATCGCAATAAATCACTAAGGTCAGCGATAGCATCTTGTGCTTTTTCAGAATTAATATCAATTAAAGAGGAAATATCATTTAAAGTGTTAAATAAAAAATGTGGTTGTAATTGATTTTGCAATGCAATTATCTTAGAGTCTAATAATTGTGCTTTTAATGACGATTCTTTTATTTGAAAATCTTTTTGTTTCTGAAAAAAATAATAGGCATACACAACAGTTATTATAGAAAGATAAATGAAAAAATTATAGTCAATACCAAACACACCTCTTTCATAAATATGCTTTATACTCAATTCACTATTTTCTTTAAATAACCAGCTACTTAAAACGATTTGTCCAAACTGCGAATAAAATGTTAATAGTAATGACATTAGGCCATGGATAAAAACACTCCAAAAAATAACAGCCTTATTTCGTTTAATTAAATATTTACTAATAAAAACTCCTATTAGTATAAAACTTAGTTTTACGGAATAATTTAAAACATAATTAACAAACAACTTTCCCCAACCAAGACTAGTATAACGACCTGCCAATTTCATTAAAAAAGCACTAAGTGTAGAAATCATAAAACAAGCAGCATAAAATAACAATACAAACTTGAGTAGTTTTTTATCCATTATTTTTTTCATGATTCTTTAATTCCAGATTTCTTTAAAAAAGCATCTTTATACTTTTTTGTTAATGAAAAAGAAGATCCATCATTCATCACTAAACTATAATCTCCCATTCCTTCACTAACAATTTCTTTTAATGATTGAATATTAATTATCGTTCCTCGATTAATTCTCGCAAATAAATCTGGATTTAACTTTAAAATAAAATCACTCATTGAAATCCTATAAATGTGT
>JAHRWC010000127.1 GCA_019090365.1 Flavobacteriaceae bacterium | reverse complement strand
ATGTTAAATTTATTGGAGAAAGAGGATCTTTCACAATTAATTTCTCTGATGAAAATAAAATGGTCTCATCTCACTTTAACATAGATGGTAAAAAAGGACAAGTAAAAACATATCCTGACAAAGGCGCTGGTACGATTTTTTTTGGTACCTATGCTCAAGATGGTGTACCTAGTTTTGTAGGAACATGGGACTTAATTTCTTTTGGCGCTCCAGAGCCTTTTCATCCAGGGTTCTTTTTGATTGAAGATATTTTTATCTTTCACAAGGGTACACATCATTTAACAGATACTACCGGTGGACTATTTGAACCATTTGAAGATTTTTGTGTTGTTGGCGGCCCATTTGATGGAGGTGCTATAGATCCTACGGGAGGAGCAATTGTTGCATTTGACCAAATAGCTACTATTGCTGGTTTTGAAGGACATTGGTTTATGTACAGCCCTTTCCCAGGTGTTGGTCTTGATCCTTTTACTTGTGCTCCTTTACCACCTGGAATAGATGGTTTCTGGGATTGGGGTTCTAAATCTGGTACACTTACGAGACTGTTTCCTTAAACTAAGGTTAATACATAAACTAAAAAAGCCGCTAATTAGCGGCTTTTTTAGTTTATGTATTTTCAGGCTTTTTTCCTTTAATTCCTTTAAATAGAGAACGAAGAAATGCTGTATCCTTTTCTATATCGTTTGTAATATCAAACTTATCAAAAATTCGAACTGTTTTATGTTCCCAGTCAAAAGCAACTGGAACTAGAGGAATATTAGCTTTTTGTGCTATGTAATAATAGCCTGTTCGCCAAGCATCAACTTTTTTACGTGTACCTTCAGGAGCCATTGCCAGGCGAAACTCTTTATTTTCATTAAATATTTTAGCTATAGCATCTACTTTATTTTGGTTTTTACTTCGATCTAAGGCAGCACCGCCCATCCAACGAAAATAATAACCAAAAGGCCAGGTAAATAATTCTTTTTTACCTACAAAATTTATTTGAGTACCAGAAAGTTTTCGTGTAAAAACGCCAACATAGAAATCATGCCAACTAGTATGAGGGACCACTATAATTAAAGATTTTTTTAAATCTTGATGAAGGTCTCCTTCAATTTTCCAACCTAACAGTTTATGAAATATAAATTTATATAAAAACATATATAAATATAATTACATTTTTAAATACATCCCTTTAAGCTTCTCTCGAGTCATGATAGTTTCCCAATCTTCACCTAAAGCATTTTCCCAAAGAGGTACTAAACTTAAGGCAATATCAATCATAATTTCAATTTCCTTATCAGTACATTCTTTACAGATACCTTGAGGGATTTCAATTTTATATTTACCAACCATTTCTTTGAACAAGGCTACACCTTCAGGGTAATATTCCGCTAAATGATCAAATACTATACAGTTTCCAATACCGTGCTTTGTTCCTAATACATAAGAAAGACCGTAACTCATCGCATGTGCAATACCCACTTGAGAATAGGCTATACTCATTCCTCCATGCCATGAAGCCATCATTAGTTTTCCTCTAGAATCTTCTTCAGTTAAAGTATCACTTAAAAATATCTCTTTACATAAGTCGTATGCTTTTTCACCATAACTCTGGCTAAAAGCATTTAAAAAAGTACCATTTAAAGATTCAACACAATGAATAAAACAATCCATTCCTGTATAAAACCATTGGTTTTTAGGAACACCAACAGTTAATTCTGGGTCTAAGATTACTTGATCGAAAGGAGTAAAATCACTATTAATACCTAATTTACGTTCAGGTCCAGAAAGTACAGTTGTTCTGGATACTTCAGCACCTGTACCAGATATTGTTGGAATACCAACATGATACACTGCTTTATTTTTTACCAAATCCCATCCTTGATAATCTGCTGCACTACCTTTATTTGTAAGCATTATGGAAACAGCTTTGGCTAAATCTAAAATAGAGCCTCCTCCTATTCCAATAATTCCAGAAGGTTTATAATTAAATTCTGCCTTAATATTTTTTACTATTTGATCAACTTGTGAAGTTTTAGGTTCTTCTTTTGCTGAAACAAATAAAAGTTTATCGTTAAATCGTATGTTAATTCTATCGATAAACTCTGTTTTATTTTCAAACACGTCATCTACTAAAAAGATAAAAGGTGCTTTATTTCTTCGTTGTGGAGCTAAAATAGACGAAAGTTGATCGAAGCATCCTTGACCAAACACTACTTTAGGAACCATCGGAAAGTTTCTAAATTTATTATTTACACTCACAACATTATCTTCTTTTAAGGCTTTATTGGCACGAATTAAATCTTCAGGTGTATCAATTTCAATTCCTTGTGTATTTGAAATTGCCATTTTAATATTCTTACCATATTCTAAATATCGAATACATTCAATCTTTTCAGCAGCTTCAAGAGTTCGCATTGGCAAACGGTAAAAATCCATTAAAGCTTGTTTTCTGAAAGCATAAATCCCTTTATGCTTGTAATACTGAACATCTGCATTCTTATCTCTTGGATAAGGAATTGGAGAACGTGAAAAGTATAAAGCAAAATTTTCTTTATTAACAATAACCTTTACACTATTTGGATCGCTAATTTCTTTCCAATCGTGTATTTCAGTCATTAATGAAGCCAAATCAATTTTATCTGCATCGTCACCTTCAAAAACGCTTAAAACTTGTTCTAATCCTTCTTTACTCGTAAAAGGTTCATCGCCTTGAACATTTACTACAATGTCAACATCCATGTTTTCAACAGCTTCAGCTATTCTATCACTTCCACAATCATGATCTTTCTTACTCATTATTGCTTTACCTCCATGGAGTTCAATTTCAGAGAAAATCACTTCGCTATCGGTTACAATATATACTTCATCAAAAAGATTGGTTGCTTTGGCAGCTTCGTATGTTCGAACAATTACAGGTTTCCCTCCTAAATCTTGCATTAACTTTCCAGGAAAACGTGATGCACCATAACGTGCGGGGATCATTGCTATTATCTTCATTTATAGAAAATCTGAGTTATTTATTATAGATGAACAAATTTGTATAAGGTTGCTTAAAAAAATGTTCTAAATATGTCAATTAATTGAAAATCAAAAATAACAAGATTATCACTGTGAAGACTTATTTTTCTTAAGCTTTTTATAAAATTTATAAATTCCGAAGAAGAACAAAATTGTAAATATAAAAGCTAGTGGAGCGATAAATACTGATAATAAGGACATTACAGTTGAAGTTCCAGTTTCAACAGTTGCTACAACTGGGTTTCCAATACCTCCAGTTGTTGCTGTAGAGGTTAATCGTATGGCTGAGGTATTCCCTTTTATTATTGCTGCAGTTCCTCCTCCAGCTATAATTGCCAAAGCCCATGTAAATACTGGGCTCATATCAGACATTGTTGCTACCATCACTGCTGTTCCAGCTACTGTTGCTAAAGGTATTGCAATTGCATCTAATATATTATCGAACCAAGGAATATAATACCCAAATATTTCAACTAAAGTTGCAATTCCTAAAGTGATTATTGCTGTTAAACTACCTGCCCATTGCCAACTTTCATTTAAAGGAATATAATCATAATATCCTGCTAAACTTAGAACCAAAAGTGGCAAGAACACTCTAAAACCAACCGCAGTTGCTAATCCAATTCCTAAACAAATACTTATTGCTAATTCTATATAGTCCATTTAACTAATTTACAAAAAACTCATCTTTAAACCCAACCAAGTATAATTTTTCTTTGGCTCTAGTAATAGCAGTATACAACCAACGCAAATAATCTTTATCAATTCCATTTGGCAAATAAGGTTGTTCAACAAAAACAGTATCCCATTGCCCTCCTTGCGATTTATGACAAGTAACTGCATATGAAAATTTGACTTGTAAAGCATTGAAATATACATTCTTCTTTACTGAAAGAAATTTTTTATAATTCGATTTTAAAGAAGCATAATCTTTCATCACTTCTTGGTATAATTTATTTGAATCATCATAAGATAATGAAGGTGTTTCTGAAGATAATGTATCTAGCATTATCACAGTTTCAAAAGGCTTCATATTAGGGTAATCAATCATTCTAACATTTACTTGTGCAAATCGGAACCCATATAATTCTTTAATACTAAATATTTCAAGTATTTCAACAATATCACCATTGGCAATAAATCCTGCTTCACTTTCGGGTTGTACCCAATAATAATTATTTTTTACCACCATTAAATAATCTCCCGATGCAATTTCTTGCTCTTGAAATAATACTCTACTTCTAATGTTTTGGTTATAAAGATTAGCACGCTTATTTGATCTAACAATAAAAACAGTTTCTTCATTTCCTAGGTTTGAATAAGAATCATTTATGGCATCCAACAAATCTTGACCATCAATAGGTCGAATGACATCGGGAAAGTTTAATTCCGAAAAATGAAAATTTTCATAAAAACCACTTTCTAGTTGTTCTCTAAGTTTGGTAGCATTTAATAAAATACCACTATCCTTTTGTTGTCTAACTACATCATCTAATTCGATTGAAATCACTTCTTTATTATAATGATTTTCTAACGTAGTCTCATCCAGTGCAGGGCTAATAGTAAGTTTTACTGGAGGCAGTTGAGCCGTATCTCCAATTAATAAGAGTTTACATTTATAACCACTATAGATATATTGCATTAAATCGTCTAAAAGTGATCCATTTTCGAACAATTTAGATTCTTGATTAATATCGGGAATCATTGAAGCTTCATCAACGATAAAAATAGTGTTTCGGTGTTTGTTTTTTTGTAAAGTAAATGAAACTCCTCCACCTTTTTCAGACTTTGGATAATATATTTTTTTATGAATTGTAAATGCTTCTTGCTTCGAATAATTACTAATTACTTTAGCAGCTCTTCCCGTTGGAGCTAATAAAATAGTCGATTGTTTTGCTTTCCATATATTTTTTACAAGAGTTCCAACAATTGTTGTCTTCCCTGTACCTGCAAATCCTTTTAATAAAAAAACTTCATCCTTTTTTTCACTTAGTGCAAATTTTGCCAATAATTGAAGTGTAATATCCTGTTTAACAGTAGGGGTATGAGGGAAATCTGAACGTAATAGACTATAAAATTGTGTTGTATTCATTATTTTATTACATATGAAGGTTTAAAGATAGTTATGT
>JAHRWC010000126.1 GCA_019090365.1 Flavobacteriaceae bacterium | reverse complement strand
CAGTGGTTTCACATGAAGTGAATACTACCCCTAGAACTAGAAATAAAAGTATTGATAATTTATTTATATTTTTCATTTTTTATCTTTTTATATATTAAAATGTTGCATTTATACTAACTCCGTATCTCTTACTACTAGGACCAGTTAAGTAATCAAAACCTTGACCGTTACCAGCACCTAAACCAGAAACGTTCGGGTCAAAATTAATTCCCTCAGGAGTATTATAAGCGTCATACCATAAGTTGTATCCACTAGCTTTTATAACAATCTTTCCAAAAGGAGTTTTTTCTAAAAATTTAGAAGGTATAGTATATCCTAATGATACTTCTCTAAGTCTAATTACAGATCCGTCATATACTGATAATTCATCAGCTGGACTTGCAAAACCATTGTCAAAATAGAAATTAGAGTTATTAATTTGAATATCATTTGGTAAGCCAGTTTCATTGCTAATACCAGGTAATATATAAGTACCTAATCTATCTTCAGTATCAGTTGTTAAACCTCTACCCATTAATGAAGCTATAGTAACAGAATAGATATCTCCACCAGAAGTATGGTTAATTCCAATACCTAATGATAAACCTCTATATGAGAATGTGTTAGTATAGTTCATTGTAAAGTCAGGATTTGGATCACCAATTGCTGGTAATAATCCATCTTCATCTAAGTCTTCAGAGATATAGTTACCAATACCATCAACTAATAAATTTCCGTCATCATCTCTAGCAATTCTAGCTCCAAATAGAGTACCTAATGGGTAACCTACTCTTGCACCATTTCCTAAATTAGTGAATCCAGCATATATAATTAATCTTGAATCATTACTTAATTTAGTTACTTCACTTTCACTAGCAGCATAATTCACATTAAAATTCCAGTTAAATCCTTCAGGATTTTTGAAGATGTCTATTCCTAAATCAGCTTCAAAACCATAAGATTCAACTTCTCCAATATTAGAAGCTGTTTCAGATGCACCACTACTTGGTGGAATAAATCTTGGGTTAACAATTAAATCTTTAGATGTTCTAGTATAATAAGAAACATCAAAATTTACTCTGTTAAATAATTTACCTTCAGCACCAAATTCAATTTCAGAAAATAATTCTGGTTTAATATCAGGGTTACCAACTACTTCACTTGTTGTATTACTTGAAATAGTAGTTCCACTTGAATCAGACCATCCTTGAGAATTTAATGATACAGTAGTAACTGTTGGGTATCCTGTAGAGAAATTTGCAGATGTACCGTAACCAGCTCTTAATTTTAAGTAATTTAAACCATTATCAGATTTAATGCTTGGAAAAGCAGCTGTTGGAATAAATGATGCACTTGCAGAAGGGTAGAATAATGAATTATCATTTGAATTAGATACCCAGTCATTTCTTCCTGATAAGTTTAAGAAGAAAATATTGTCATAATCTAAGTTCAATTGTCCGTAAGCACCTAATACATTTCTTCTTTGGTGAAACTCAGTGTCAATTTCAAATTCACCATCTCCATCAAAATCAATTAATGTTGAAGAAGTAGTAAAGTTTGAGTGATCAAAGAATCCATAAACTAATTGTCCATAACTATAAACACCAGTACTATTAAATTCAGTACTTCTTGAAGTTGCACCTAATAAGAAACCAATATTTAATTTGTCATTTAATACGCTGTAGTTATTACCGCTTAAAACAATTTTATGATCTGTAATTGTATTTTGGTTGTTGATTGTGCTATAAAAACCACTATCAATAATAGGGTCAGTTGTTACACCACCTCTATTTTGTCTATTTACGTTATCCTCAGAATATGTATCAATACTTCCTTGGTAAGAAACGTTAATATGATCTGTTATGTTATAATCAATTGCTCCATATCCATTAACACGATTAGCTAATTGTGAAAATCTTGCATTGTTTATTGTCCATAATGGATGTTGAATAGCATTATCTTGTCTGTAGTAGATACTTCCACCATCAGGCAATTGATATGGTAAAGAATAAAAATCAATACCTCTTGGTGTATAAAATAAATCTCCAAATATAGAAGATCCAGAACCAACTGTACTACTACCAAAACTTGTAGCAATAGGAGGAGTTTTTACATTTGTTCTTGAGAAGTTCAATGAACCACGAACATTAATTTTGTTTGTAAGTTTAGCAGAACCTGCTACAGTAAGGTTATTTCTGATAACTTTATTACCTGGAGTAAACCCTTTGTCATTTAAGTGAGCAAATGATAAACCATAAGTGTATTTGTTATCTTCACTTCTTCCTCTAATATTTATAGAAGCATTTGAAGTACCACCTGTTTTGAAAAAGTCTTCAACACTATTTCTAGGTTTCCACTCATATCTTTCACCTGCAAATTGAGATTGAAACTCAGCATATTGAGGTCTTTCAGTTAACCATGGAGATAAATCGTAAGGGTGAGCTAATGTACCATCTGAATTAAATCCAACAGCATCATCTTCATCATTGATAAATGATCCCCAACCACCAAGGCCGTCTTGGTAAAAACCAGGACCCCAGTTACTATAAAACCATCCATCAGCATCAGCTTGATTAAAACCACCACCAAATGTATTTTGGTAATCTGGTAATGAAGCTACTTTGTTGAAAAAGTAAGAAGTGGAAATTTGAACTTCTTGTTTAGATTTTAAACTTTTAGAACTTCCAGTTTTAGTTGTAATTAAGATTACACCATTTCTACCTTCAGTACCATATAAAGTTGTTGCAGCTAATCCTTTAAGGATGTCAATGTTTTCAATGTTACTAGGATCAATATCAAAAGATCTACTAGTACCCATATTTCCATCAACGAAACTACCAGCTTCATTTGTGTCATTACTATAAGGTACACCATCAATTACATAAAGTGCATTGTTGTCTCCAGAGAAAGAGTTCATACCTCTAATAATAACTTTATTACTAGAACCAGATAAACCATTTTGAGTTGTAATGTCAACACCGGCAGATTTACCACTTAAGATACGAGTTAAATCAGCTTCAGGATTATCTTTAATCTGCTCTTCTTTTACAGAAGATACAGCATAACCTAATGCTTTCTTTTCCTTCTTAATACCAAAAGCTGTTACAACAACCTCTTCAAGTTGTGCAGCATCTTCTTCCATCTGTACATTCATTGTATTAGTGCTAGCATTTACTGCTTGCTCAGTAGATTTAAAACCTACATAACTAAATACAACCGTTTGTCCAACACTAGCTTGTAAGGTATAATTACCGTCAAAATCTGACTGTGTACCATTGCTTGTGCCTTTAACTATAATATTAACCCCAGGAAGTGGCAGACCAGTATTGTCAGTCACTGCACCAGAGATTGTTTTTTCTTGTGCAAACGTAAGTTGCACTACAAACGCTAATAATAGCGTTAAAATTCCACTAAACTTTGTTCTCATTTTATGATTTATTTGAATTAACCAATCGCAAAAATCACAATAAAAAGTTAAATACACAACTATTTGTTCTTAAAATTTGGATTTATTTAACGGTAATTCAAAGCTATTCCTGCTTTTTTGTTAAAATTGTGAAGTGAGGCTTAAATGGATTTTTGTGTTTGAAAAATTAAAATTCTGGTTTTCTGTATTACCATTTGCTACATTAAATTTGAAAATACCTGCTTTGGTAATCATGCTCATTCCGAAGCCAAAACTATAAAGTTTCTCTTTAACAGAGATAGATTGATTTTCAAAATAACCTATATCGATTATGCTATGTAGGTAAAATGCATTGTTAACTAAATACCTATATTCTGTGTTGATTGTTGAATATAACGATGCGTCAATGCTATTTTCATTAAATCCTCGAATGCTATTTATACCTCCAAATCTTAGAAGCTCATTTTTTAAGTATTCATCACTTTTTAAAAAAGAACTTGTGTTTTTTAAAAAAATAGAATTCTTAGGATTTAAATTAAATATATAATGAGTAATTAATGATAGTTTTAATTGAGATTCTTTTTTTGTGTTTATTTTCCTTGTGCCAAATTCAGCATCAATAACAGTTAATGACTTTAATGGTGATATAATACTGTTTTGGATAATCTTATAGGTAGCTCCACTAGTTATGAATTGCGAAGTGTGATCTTCAAGGTTTAGTATAAGGCTTTCGTCATTAAGTAGGTTTGTAGATTCTTTTGCTTTATATCCTACATGTGTAATTATTTTTGGATTAACCTGATATGTGGTTTTGATAAATTGTTCAGTGGTAAGAAAAGTACTGTCTTTTTTAAAAATAGACAATCCAACTCCTAATCCAATAGGTGATTTAAATAAATATGGGATATCTACTTTTGCATTAAAATTTTGTTGTTCATTTCCATCAGCTTTGTAATTGATTGTAAGTCGTTCTCCTCCATTTAAATTGTTGTTTAATTCTAAGTTTAAATAACCATTGAAAATTAATTTATTACTTTCTTCATCTGTTGCAAAACCTAAAATTCCGTCAAATAAATTATTGTTGTGTTTTTTTAAATAAAAGTAAACAGAAGTAGAGTCTTTCTTGAATAATGCTTCAGGAGGTTTAATAGTTTTAACAAATCCTAGGCTATTTAGTATTTCATTTTGTTGTGTTATGTTTTTCTGAACAAATGGTTCGCCTGTTTTAATCCCAGCAAAATATTTTATGAATGATTTGGGGAATTTTTCATAACCTTTAATTATTATTTTGTCGATTGTTCTTTTAGAGCCTTTCGAGTAATTTAAGTTAGCAGTTAAAGTTTGATTATCTTCTACAGAAATATTTGATAATTGAATTTTTAAAAAAGGGTTTCCTTTTTCAGCTTTAATAGTTTTTAATTTTTGAAGCGAATGTTCAATTAAATTGAAGGGAAGTATAAAATGTTTGTCAGTTATTGAATTCGAAATTTGTTTTAGTTCTTCTTTTGATATTTCATTGTTATATATACGTAAAGTTGAAATGTGTAGAAAT
>JAHRWC010000125.1 GCA_019090365.1 Flavobacteriaceae bacterium | reverse complement strand
TGGGTAATATTACTAATCAAGTCATTTTTAATCGCCGCCAATTGTTTTTGTTTCTGAATTATTTTCAGAAGGTATAATAAGCAAAAGATGATACTAGCAACCAATAGAAGTGATAACAATAAGCTTATTACATTTCTTTTTAAAACCAATACAGTGATATTGTCGAAATATACTTTTAAGTTTCCGTTGCTTTCTAAAAATGAAGAAGATGTTGTTGCAGAAAGAGAAGCATTATCAATTAACTCTTTTCGTAGTTTTTGATCAATTCCCCAATGAGAAGTATAATGAATTCCGTAGTCTAGATTAATATTTTTGCGTGTCAATTCCTTCTGAAATAAACTGTCTATCTTATTTATAGATAAAGAATCTTCAGAAAAAGAAACTATAATTTTAGAGGTTAACATTTCAATGGAAGTGCCAATTTCTTTTTGACTTGAATCCCAATTATTTCTGAAAATATGAGAGGAATTATCTTTAATTCTTATTTGAAGACTGTCTTTAGTATCAGAAGAAAGAAAAGAATATTTCTTCAAGTCTGTTGAATCATCAATTTTAATAATGTTAATTGTGCCGTTCATAGAATCTATAGGATGACCTAAAGAATCTAATTTTAAATTTCTAAAAAAACCATCAGAAGGAATTGAATCTGAAATAAATGAAAGGGTATTGTCCTTTGCAAGATTGGTATAATATTTTTCAACCGTTGCATCTAAGCTTGATTGAACTTCATTAATGAATTGTTTTTTTTCAGATTGATAGTTCTTATAGCTCCAATAGCCTTGAACACACAAGGTCAAAGCAATAACGAGACTAATAAAATAAATAATTCGCCTGAATTTATTTTCTTTCATGTGTCAAATGTAATGACATAACTGGTTAGTTACCAAATTGCTTAACACACGTTAACACTCATTAACTCAAATATAGATTCATGTTTTAAATATTTGCATCATAATAATCAAAAAACACAGACATGAAAACACTTCTTTATTTATCAATGGTTTTAACTTTTCTATTTACAACACTTGTATCAGCTCAAGATTTTAATGGAATTGCTACCTATAAGACACAACGAAAAATGGAAATAGCTATGGACAGTACACAAATGAGTTCTGAAATGCATCAACAAATGATGGCGATGGTTAAGAAACAGTTTGAAAGAGAGTACACTTTAAATTTCAATAAGAATGAATCCATTTATAAACAAGTAGAACAATTAGATAAACCAACGGGTGTTGGTAACGGAGGAATGCAAATAGTAGTAGCAGGTTCTGGAGATAGCGATGTATTGTACAAGAATACAAAGGAAGATTATTTTTTAAACCAGAATGAACTCTTTAGCAAGCAATTTCTAATAAATGATAGCTTAGAATTACCAGAATGGAACTTAGAAAAAGAAACTAAAAACATTGGTAATTATACTTGTTTTAAAGCAACATACACACGAATGGTTCCTGAAGAAAGAATGGGGCCACCAAGTGAAGAAGGTGAAGAGGTTGCAGAAGTAGAAGAAACAGTTACTGCTTGGTATACATTACAAATACCTATAAAACAAGGCCCAGGAATGTATTATGGATTGCCTGGTTTAATTTTAGAAGTTAGTGCTGGAAATCAATCTATTTTATGCAGTAAAATAGTGTTAAACCCTAAAGATGGTATTTCTATTACTAAACCTACAAAAGGTAAAAAAGTAAATCAAGAGGAATATGACGTAATCATGGAAAAGAAAATGAGAGAAATGAGCGAACGTATGAACTCTAATAGAAGAGATGACGGTAATAGCATAGAAATTAGAATAGGAGGATAAAAATATTGTATCCATTATTAACATCAATCAAAAATCAAAATGAAAAATATACTTTGGGTAATAATGCTTTTATTCTCAATATCTGTTACTGCTCAAGAAGTTAACATAAGAGGAGTTATAAAAGACAGTATTGGAGCACCTCTTGAGTTGGCAAATATCATTGCAACTGTTAAAAGTTCTGGTGAAATAGAATCGTATGCGATTACTAATTTTGAAGGGAAATTTCGGTTAAACATGCCGGCAAATAACACTTACATTTTAAAAGCTAGTTTTTTAGGATATGAAACAATCGAAAAGGAAGTTACTATTTTAGAAGATGCTGACGATATGAATTTAGATTTTGTATTAAATTCTATGGCTTCAGAATTGGAAGGCGTTGAACTAATATATGAAATGCCTGTAACAGTTAAAGGTGATACTATTGTCTATAATGCCGATTCTTTTACAAATGGTTCAGAAAGGAAACTAGAAGATGTCATGAAAAAACTTCCAGGAGTTGAGGTAAATGAAAATGGTGAAATTGAAGTAGAAGGGAGAACAGTTTCAAAAGTAATGGTAGAAGGAAAAGATTTTTTTGATGGCGATTCAAAATTAGCAACCCAAAACATTCCAGCAGATGCTGTAGATAAGGTTGAAGTACTACGGAATTATAATGAAGTAGATCAAATGAGAGGAATCGGAAATGACCAAGATAATATAGCCATCAATATTAAATTAAAAGATGGAAAAAAGAACTTCTGGTTTGGAGAAGTTTCTGCAGGTGTAGGTGTTGCCGATGATGAAGCTCAATATTTAGTGCATCCCAAATTGTTTTATTACAGTCCGAAATACAGCATCAATTTGATAACCGATTTTAATAACATTGGAGAAGTGCCTTTTACATTTCGAGATTATTTCAAGTTCACGGGAGGGTTCAGAAATTTTAATAGAGGAGGAGGTACTAATTTTTCAGTCGAAAACAGCGATTTAGGTTTTGCTTTAATGCAGAACAATAGAGCGAATGAAATTGACACAAAATTTGTTGCCGCTAATTTTAGTTGGCAAGCTTCAAAAAAATTAGATTTGAGTGGATTTGCAATACTTTCAGATAATGAAACAAACTTAGTGACAAATTCATTAACCAATTATGTGTTAGGTTCGACTGAAATAACCAATGCTGTTACAGATCAAAGATCACAATTAGGAATGCTTAAATTAAGTGGTGTTTATAAGGCTAACTCAAATTTTCAGTTAGATTATGACGCTTTACTTAAAACAGCAAATCAATCTGAAGACAATAAAACTATTTCTAATTCAGAGTTGGGAACAAATAATATATCAGAGAATAAAGAGAATAAACCATCGTCTATCAATCAGAATGTGAATTTTTACTACACACTGAATGAGAAAAACATTTTTGCAGGACAAGTACAACACTTATGGAAAGACGAAGACCCTTTTTATAATGCGGTTTCAGATTCAATTCCATTCTCTGGAATATTACCTGTTCAAGAATTACAAAATCGGTATAATATCAATCAGAATAAAAATATTAGAACAAATAAAATCGACGCTAAAGTTGATTATTACTATGTACTTAATAATAAGAGTAATATAAATTTAACTCTAGGAAATACCTATAGCAATCAGAAATTTAATTCAGGAATTTTTCAAATATTAGATTCAAATGAAACTTCAGTTTTTAATGAAAATGAATTAAATAATGATGTAACATATCGTTTTTCAGATACATTTTTAGGAATGCATTATAAGTTAAAAGCTGGTAAATTCACCTTTACTCCAGGAGTTACCTTGCATAATTATAGCTTAAAAAATGAACAACTAGAAAATTCTACTAGTCAAGATGATTGGGCTGTTTTACCTGATTTTAATATCATTTTAGACCTAAAGAAAAGTGAGAGCTTACGATTTAATTATGCAATTTCTTCAGAATATACAGACATAAATAATTTTGCTGAAGGATATGTGTTTAATAATTATAATCGAATGTTTCAAGGAAATAGAGACCTAGAGAATTCAACTTCTCATTCGTATAATTTGAATTATTTCAGTTTTAATATGTTTAATTATTCCAACATCAATGCTTTCTTAAATTATTCAAAGAGAATCAATTCATTGAAAAGTATTAGTTATTTTGAAGGGATAAATCAAGTAAGTTCTTTAGATAATATTTCAAGTAATTTTCCAGATGAATCATTTACAGCATCAGGAAGTTTCAGTAAACGATTTAAAAAATTACAATTTAATTTAGATGGTAATGTTTCTTATAGTAAAACTAATAATACAATTAATAATCAGATTACCGAAAGTAAAAGTTTAACCCAAAATTATAGTGCAAGTTTTCGCTCCAACTTTAGGGATTGGCCGAATTTTGAAATTGGTTATAATTGGATTGTTAACGATTATACTTCAGGAAATACTGATCAAATATTTTATACAGATCGACCTTTTGCAAACGTAGATGTAAAGTTTTTAAAGCATTTTACTTTTAGCGCAGATTGGAGTTTGTATAATTATTCAGACAAATCAAATACCATAGAAAACAATTATTCATTTTTAAGTGCAGATCTTTATTTTAAAAAAGGAGAAAGCCCTTGGGAATTTAAATTACAAGCAACTAATATTTTAGATACAAAGTATATTAATAATGATAGTTTTAATGAACAATTCAATTCAACAAGTCAATATTTTGTGCTTCCAAGAATCATGATGTTAGTAGTGAAATATGATTTGTAAGCTATTGGTATTATTGTAATTAGCAATTGTCGTATTGAAAGATAGGGCAATTGCCGTATTGAAATCATTGAACTGTAAAGGTATTTTTATGATGTAAAAACTCACATTATGAAAAAACTATCTTTCTTATTCGTTTTAATGACTTCAATTTTATGGTCACAGGATTATCCAATGGGTATGATATGGGATGAAGAATCTTATCGAAGCATTCCATATAAAGCACAATTTACTGCATCTACTTATGATGATTTACCGACTTCTTATTCATTAGAACAATACTCTCCTACACCTGGTAATCAAGGAACTTATGGAACATGTGTTGCTTTTGCTAGTGCTTATGGACTGCGTACAATTATGCTAGCGAAGGATCTTGGACTCACCAATCGTCAGACAATTACAGAAAATGCTTTATCACCCTCTTATGTTTATTCAATTATAAAACATGAAGACGATTTAAACTGTAGTAAAGGAGCAAATCCTAAATTTGGATTGGAAGCATTAAAAATAGCAGGAGCTCCAAGTTTAAAATCATTGCCTTATGAATGTAATCCACAAATAAGTACTGCAATTCAATTAGAAGCAATAGATTATCGCATACGAGATTATCAAACGCTTTTCTTTTTTGATACACCAGATTATGGTGTTAAAACAAATTCCACAAAAAAGGCATTGGCTGAAGGATATCCTGTATTATTAGGTATGAGATTACCTAAAAGTTTTGCAAAAGCAAAAAAGGTATGGAGGTCTTTAGAATCAGAAAAAGGAACAACTGCTGCGCAGCATGGTTATCATGCAATGGTGGTTATAGGATATGATGATAATTATGAGGGAGGTGCATTTAGAGTATTAAATAGTTGGGGAAATTATTGGGGTGATGGAGGTTTTATATGGGTGCCTTATTCTGAATATGAACAATGGGCAATGGGAGCTTTACAACCATATAGTTACTATAAAAGAAAGGGAATTAGTGTTCCTTCGATTCCTAAAACTTCACCAAACTCACCGAATCGTCCAAGCATACCAAGGGTACAGCCTAATAATCCAAACCTACCAATTCCACCAACTATGGAGGGTATGATTGATGAAAATCCAATTGCAGAAACATTGCCTGAAGGAAGTTTGCGTTTCGAAACAAATACAGGACAACCTATGGAAGTTACTAGAGTTTCAACTCGTAATTTGGTAGTAGAAGATGATGTTGAAGGTGAAGATTTAGTTGCTTATAAAATGACTAAAGGATATCCTTCTGGAACTCGTTTCAGATTCTATCTTAACAATGTGAATGAAGGATATATCTACGCTTTTGCAACCGATCTAACACAGAAAGTAAATAAGATATTACCTTTCAATGATAATATGTCTCCTTTAATTGGAGCTAATTCAGAGCTTGCATTTCCTAGTGAAAAAAAGGTAATACGGTTAGATGAAAACAAAGGCACCGATTATTTATTAATTCTCTTCAGTCAACAAAAGCTGAATGAAAAAGAGTTGTTAGAAAGCATACAAAATACCGAGGGTGGACTAACTACAAAAATTAAAACAGCTTTAGGTGATAAATTAATTGATAAAGGAAGTATCAAGTATTCTTCCGGAACACCAGGTTTTTCTGTAAAAGAAGGAGCAAAAGGTTATGTTGTACCTATGATGGTAGAAATTTCACACGAGTAATCATGAAGCATATATTAATCATTGGCTTCTTCCTTATTGGTAATATAATTTACGGACAGCAACATTTTGTGGTGCAAAGTATTCATTCACTAAATACTTCCTATGCGCAATTAGATACACAACGAAATCTTTTAATCACTTATGGTTACAGTGATAAAACTTTAAAATTTTGGGATGCCGATTCAGGATTGTTATTGCGCACAATAGATTTAGAGCATTATGTAAATAGTTTAGAGGTTAATTCAAAAGATGGAAAAACCTATACGCTAAGCAATAATACAATTACAGTATTTAGCAATGAAACTTTCGAAGTATTGAAAACGTATCCTTTAGGAAGAATCTATGCATTAGATTTTGTCACTTCTAATTCATATAACTTATTGACCTTTTTTGCTGAAGATACTGAAGGAAATCAAGTGTTGTATAGCCTTGATGAAAATACAGGTCAATTTAATCCTGGGAATATCCCAAATTTCCCTGGAGAAGGAAATATAAATCATTTTCAGTTCAATGTACATAAGACACATATTTTAATAAAAACTGACATCTTAGAAGAATATCTATATTCATTTAATACAGGAAAATATACCGAATTGAAAGGTGATTTTTTAGCGCTATTTGATAATGGTGATGTATTAAAAGCTGTTTATAATAAATCTGAAAATAAAGCAATTTTTAGTAGAGTAAAATCACAAGATTTAACTGTTATATGGAGTGAAACATTTCTATTAAAAGGTATTGCAGGTGAAGCGATCCCATTTAGATCAGACGTTTCATTGAATAGTAATGGGGAAACTTTATGGGTGGCTCCAGGAACTAGTAATTTTATAGAGATATCTTCTAAAACAGGAAAAAAAGTAGGGGAAATTAAAAAGGAAGGGCCTAAGATTACGATGCTCTCACATGGAAAATATCTATTTGCACAAGTGGATTATGACACTCCTTATCAAAAATTTAAAAATCATAAAAATGAACCTGAAATTACATTTGGTAAAAAAATAAGAGACATTACTGAAATTGTTACCTATCGCGGAACAGATGAATTAGAAATACTTTTTTCTAGTGATTATGGAAATAAAATGATTTCCTTATTAACCAATGAGAAAGTAACGAAATTCACTAATTACAAAACAAATTTTCGTGATGACTATAGTAATGGTAAAATGATTGTTGACCAAGATAGCAAACGTGTTTTTTGTATGACATCAACTACCGATCCTATAAAAGTTTTTGAACGTGGAAAAGCCGAAAGTTTCACTAATTTAATTGAAAACTATAAAGGAGTAGAGCATTTCGATTATAGTCCGAATACTAAACTATTAGCAAGTATATCTAAAGCAGGAATTCGAGTAATTAATACAGAAGAAGGCACCGAATTATTTTCAAAAATGATTGGAGCAGATATTCCATATTTTAATAACTGCTTAAGTCTAGCTCCACAAAAACAATCACTTGCTTATGTTACTAATGAAATATATGGTGACGGAATTCATAATGATCAATTGCATTATTTCAACTTTGAATCTAAAAAGCAAGAATGGGTTAAAGAAGGTAGATATTATTCAATCTTTCATATCGAAGGTGGAAAAAAATTAATAGCAGCAAATGCTTCAGAAAAACAGTTAGAGGTCATAGATTTAACTAACGGAACTACACTTCGAACCATTCCATTGGAGTTTGGAGAAAGCATGCTAAATTCAGAAATTACTCCAGACGGGAAGCATATTTTATTTAGCGGCTATAATTTACCTGGATATCTATATGAAATAGAAACTGGGAAGCTGGTAAATACAATTCAGAAAAGTGATTTGTATTTCATGAAAGGAACTTTTGTAAGCGATTCAGTTCTAGCAATAAGTTCTTCTGGGGCGATAAAATTTATTGATATCTTTAAGAGTAAAGAGGTTTTGAGATTGTATTTGTTTGAAGATGATAATTGGATTGCATATACACCTGAAGGTATGTTTGATGGCTCTCCCGCAGCATGGAATAAAGTGGCTTTTATAAAGAATAATAAAGCAATTCCTTTAGAAAGTGTGTTCAATAACTTTTATACTCCAAGGTTAATACATAAGGTTTTAGGAGAAAAGAATTATAAGTCTAATTCAAATTTATTAAATCTGAAAGCTCCTCCATCAGTTACAATTTCTTATTCTGAAGGAACTAGAAACTTAGTAGTTGAAGATGATGTGAAGGAAACTGAATTTAAAACTCAAAATTCAAAAGGAATTATCTCTTTAAAAGGAGTTTCAAATGACGACAC
>JAHRWC010000124.1 GCA_019090365.1 Flavobacteriaceae bacterium | reverse complement strand
TTGCACTAGTCAAGAAAGACCATTCTTTTAAACCAATATTAAAATCTATATGCCCTGTTTTTTCATTACTTGCAGAAGCATATCTAGCTGTTGCATTTCCAGAAAATGAAACACCTTCTACAAATGAAAACTTAGGTTTTTTAGTGTAGAAATTCATAACTCCTCCCATAGCATCACTACCATAAACAACAGAACCAGGACCTAAAACTACTTCGGTTCTTTCAATAGAAAAAGGGTCAATAGAAATTACATTTTGAACATTTCCTCCTCTAAAAATTGCAGTATTAAATCGAATACCATCAACAGCTATTAACAATCTATTTGTAGAAAAACCTCTAATTAAAGGACTTCCTCCACCTAACTGACTTTTCTGAATAAATACACTCCCACTACTTTTTAATAAATCTGCAGAGGTTTGTGGGTTTCTAAATGTTATATCTTCACTTGTAATACTATTTATTTTCTGCGGAATATCTTTTTTACTTTGTTCAAATTTTGCTACTGAAAGTACTATCTCTTCTAAAGTATTTGCATCACTTCCAAGTGTTACAATATTTCCATTTAACTGAATCTCGCTTTTAATGATCATTAATAACGAATGAGAAATATGCTGAAATGTAATTTCTTCGTTTTCAGAAAATTTAGATATGTCAACATAACCATCGAAATCTGTAATTCCGCTTTTGTCTTTATTGGTATTATAAACAGCAACACCTGCTATTGGGGTACGGCTATCTTTTTCAACAACTTGAATATTTTGCGAAAATACTGAAAGACAGGGGACTAAAAGTAGGAGTAGTAATAATCTCATTCTTAACGAAACAATTGATTTAATATTAAAATAGACTTTGGTTTTTTAAAGCCGTGCAAATGTAATTGATAATAATCTAAAAGCAAATTTAAGAGCTCTAATCGTTCTTGCTTCTGCATTTTTATTTGTGACAAACTATCAAAATTTATGCCGAAGAAGAGTTTAAAATAATCTATTAAATTTCCTTTTTTACAGTATTTATTTGTTTCTCTTATTTGAAAATTTCCTTCTAACATATTGAAATAACTATGCTCAATTGTAGAATGATCTGGGTAAAAACCTAAGTGTGTGGTTAAATTCAATAAAAATAGAATATAAAAATTAGCGATATCATCATTATTATCTAGCCAATTCAAAGAATCTGTTAGGTATTTATAGAGAAAAAGATCATTAGATTCTTCATGTATTGCATTTTTTAAAACTTCAGAAATAAAAAGCGTCAAAGAACTTTTTATAATGTTTGTATGCAACGTTTTATAAGGATGAACAACCTTAGCTTCTCTAATTTGTTCTAAAGCACCCTTGTTTTTATGAAAAGCAATTAAATCTAATTGTGTGAGGGGTTGAAATTGAGCAACACGAAGCTTTCCTTTTTTTGATGAAGCAATTCTTCTTAAGATATAGGTTTTAAGTCCTGCAACTTCAGTATAACAAGTAACAATTAAATCGGATTCTGCATATTTTAATGATGAAATAACAATGGCTTTGGTAGAGACAACCATCAGCGAATGATCATTAATTTAGATACTTTGGTTTCTAATGCATCGCTAGTTGTAACTAAAATTAAATACACTCCAGATGCAACTTTATATTTTCCAAAAGCGGTCGTATCCCATAATACACTTCCTCCTTCCGAAGTAGTTTCAAACACAAGACTTCCAGTAATATCTGTAATCTTTACATTAGCATCTGCTGTTAAACCATCAATAGTTACGTCTCCATCGAAACCTGGTCTTACAGGATTTGGAAATGAATAAACTGATTCCAGATTTTCTCTTGGAGCAGTTGATGTACCATTAAAAGCTACCAAGCCATCTGCAGTAGCAAAATATACAACTCCTGAAAGATCGTCTATTGTAATATCTTGAACAGTATTAGAGGGTAATGGCGAATTATCTGTAGTAAATCTAAGTATAGTCTCTTGACCATTAGAAGACAAATAGAAAACACCAGAAGTTGCTGTTGATATCCATTTGTTATTAGAGCCATCCACTTCAATATCTGTAACCGATTGTTGATATAATAGTTCTTGCGCTACGTCATCTTCTAATATGATAATCTCTTGTGATTCAATTTCATTTCCATCATTAAAAAATCCTCCAACATTAAAAAGTACACGTAAGCCTTTTAAAGTTCCTATCCATAACCTGTTTTGATTATCGAATGCTAAAGCTCTCACATTATTTGAAGGTAAATTTCCATTTCCAATTCCTTCAGCAATTGAATTAAACTGATTACTAGAAGGATTATAACCTATTAACCCACTTGATAAAGCGCCAAAAAATATATTTCCTTCTCTACTTACCTTAACTTCACTTAAATCTTGTGGATCAATAATACTCGTAATATCATTCATTTGAAATTGTCCATTTGGGGACAATCTAATAAGCCCTTCTTCAGCCCTTGATTGTACAATCCAAAGATTTCCATCTCTGTCAAAATCTGAACCAAATATTCGTAATCCTATATCATCATTATTATCAGGAATAATTAATGGGCTATTTGTTTCATTAAATAATATACTAGACTCGTCATTTACAATTTTTAATAATCCCTTCTGAAAAGATGACATATAGACTTCATCAGGATTTTCAGGATTTATAGTAGTATATACAAGATC
>JAHRWC010000123.1 GCA_019090365.1 Flavobacteriaceae bacterium | reverse complement strand
CGTGCAAAAAAGAGAACATTTCGTGCTTTATGGATTACTCGTATTAATGCGGGTGCCCGTCAACACGGTATGTCTTATTCACAATTTATGGGAAAAGTAAAAGCTAACAATATCGAATTAAACCGTAAGGTTTTAGCCGATTTAGCAATGAACCACCCAGATGCTTTTGAAGCAATAGTAAATAAAGTAAAATAAGACATAAACAATAATTATTTCGCCTAAAAGCCCTTCTCAATGAGAAGGGCTTTTTTTATGGACTAATTTATATATTTAAGTTTGTGTATATTAGTTAAAAATTACTTCAGTGCAAACAAGAATATTTTTATTAATCCTTACTCTTTTCTTTTCAAGTAATTTCCTTGTTGCACAATCTAAAACAGGTAAGACTTATAAAATAAGTAGATACGATTACATCTATCTTCCTCTTGGCAAAATATCATTTGCCGATAGTATTGTTTCTTTTAAAATGGGCACTCCTGCTCCTCAATTAATATATAGAGATCAAAGTCAATGTCTTCATGAACCCAATTATGTTAGTTATAAAACACCTAACTTTTTATCCTTAGGCTGTAGTGGCACTTTAGTTGTACATTTTTCAGACAATGGTTTTATGAATTTAGAAGGAAATGATATCTATGTTTTTGAAGTTGGTTCTGAAAAGGAAGCTGCAAATATTGAAATTTCTGAAAATGGAATCGATTGGATTAAAGCTGGAAGTATCTCTGGAGGAAAGTCAATTATTGATCTCGATGATTATTATATACCAACTGATGTTATCTATTATTATTTAAAAATTACAGATCTTAGAGGCTATTGTAAAAGTAAAAGTGCTGGAGCTGACATTGATGCCATAGGTGCTATCAACAGTGTTTTAAAAATAGACATTAATGCAGATGTGCTTTTTGATGTTGCTAAATACAATTTAAAGAAATCGTCTAAAGAGACTTTAGATTCGTTAGCAAAAACAATACTACAAGTAGATAAAGCAACTATTGTTATTGAAGGCCATACCGATAGTGATGGAAACGATCAATACAACTATAATTTGTCAAGAAAGAGATGTCAGGTTGTTGCAAATAAGTTAAAGCTTATGTTTGGAAGTTCAGCAAACTATGATTATGAAATAAGACCAAAAGGAGAATCTAAACCAAGAGTACCTAATGATTCACCAAAGAATAAACAAATGAACAGAAGAGTTGAAATAACAGTGTTACCTCCAAAAGATTATTATGAATCCTTGCCGAATAATTAATATTTGTTTTTTGTTATTCAACTAGCAATAGAAATTAAATTTTTCTATTTCTATTGTAAAGTATAAATGCCAATTTCTTTTTTCTTACCTTTTAAAAGGATATTACCTAAGGCCTTAATTTTGTATACATTCTCTATATTAAGATCCTCTTTTAAGCTTCTTGAAATTAATATTGGGACATTATGTGTATTACATTCGGACTGAATTCTTGCAGAAGTATTAATTACATCACCATGAAAAGCTAGTTCCTTTTTCACCACTCCTACTTCTGCGACCATTAATTTACCTCCATGAAGACCAGCTTTAAATTGAGGTGTAAGACCATATTTATTTTGATAATATTCGTGCTTAGTATTTAAAGTTCGTTGAAATTCAAAAAACAGAGCTACACAATTATTATTGGACAATCCTTTTTTATATGGCCAATTCAAGACAACTTCATCACCTACATATTGATATATCTCAGCATCAAATTTAGGAACTACATCATTTATATCATAAAAGCAATCCTGAATAAGTTCGCTATATTTATAATGGCCTAGGCTTTCTGCAATTGTTGTTGAAGATTTTAAATCTAAGAACATGAAAATTCGTTTCTCCTCTTGAGGTTTTCGATACTTTCCTAAGAGCATCTTAATAAAAACACCTTTGCCAAATTTATCTACCGCTATCTTTATAAATGAAAAAATTAAAGAAGATAAAAATACATAAAGAAGTATGATACGAAACATCTTGTTTTCACGCCACCAACCTCGGTCATTATTTAAATGAATTTGATAAAATTCACCTGCGATTTCTAGAATTCCTGTTGAAACACCAATTAGAAATGTAAAATATACAAATGTCTTAAGTAAAACTGATAATCCAATTGGCAACTTTTTTGAAATAAATTTCTCAAAAGTAAATTCAATAAAGGAAACTATTATACCAAATGAAAATCCTGTTAAAACAAAAAGTGGAAAAATAGCACTAAACTGATTAGCTCTTTTAAATTCTTCTGTTACAATGACTCCTTCTTGAGATTCTAAACCGTAAAATCTAAAAAAACCAAATAATACCATTGCCAATACCCAAAATAATATGGATTGTAAAGCTTGACGCAAATATTGTTTTAATTTTTTATTCATAGCAGCATGGTTTAATATACGCTTTTTATGTCTTCTGCTTTTTCTTTTTAGCAGCTGGAAATAATACGTTATTTAAAATTAAGCGATACCCAGGAGAATTTGGATGGAGTGCTAACTCTGTTTTTGCATCACCTACTCTATGCTGATAATCTTCTGGATCATGCCCACCATAAAAGGTGAAAAACCCTTTTCCTTTAATTCCATGAATATAACGAGCTTCTCCATTCGATTTGTTTTCACCCATTACAAGCACATTTGCTTTTACTTCCTCTCGAGCAAACGAAGTAGTCTGTCCCATAAAACCTTTTACCAAAGCAGTATGATTTTGCACTAACATACAAGGAATTGGATCCCATTTAGCAGAATAATCCATCAATGAAAAGTAATCGGTTTCCTTTATCACTTTTCTTCTACGAGTCATATCAATTGAAGAAAACTCATACACCATCGGACTGCGTTCTAATATAAAATCTTTAAAAGCGAATGTTTTACTATAATCTATTTTACTTTGATATCCAGGTTCACTTGGATCTCCATCGAACATTGGTTCACAAATATCTATTCCTTCAGCAGCTAAAGCTATATCGTAACTATCGGTTGCGCTACACATTGCAAACATAAATCCACCACCTATAACATAGTTTCTAATCTTTAATGAAACATCTCTTTTTGCTTCCGAAACTTTTGCATATCCTAATTTCGCTGCTAAAGCTTCTGCATTTTTTTTGTTTTCAATATACCAAGGTGCTGCTCTATAAGCTCTATAAAATTTTCCGTATTGTCCTGTAAAATCTTCATGATGCAAGTGCAACCAATCATATAAAAGTAATTGTTCATCTAACACCTCTTCATCATACACAATATCATAAGGAATTTCAGCATAGGTCAACACCATAGTTACAGCATCATCCCATGGTTGATTTCCTTTAGGAGAATACACTGCAATTCTTGGTGCCTTTTCTAATACAACCGCTTCCATATTTTGAGAAGGACTACTAATTTCAGTAAGAATTTGATCGGTCATTGCATTGGAAAGGATTTCAAAAGAAACTCCACGAATCTGACATTCTTTTCTGGTTTCTTCGGAATCTGGTAATAAAAAAGAACCTCCTCTATAATTCAATAACCATTTTACTTTTTGTTGCCTTTCTAATGTCCAGTAGGTAATTCCATACGCTTTTAAATGTTCTTTCTGACTTTCAGCATCCATTGGTATTAGGATGTATGAAGCAGATGCAGGAATTGTAAATACTATTAAAGCTAAAAAGAATAAAAATCTCAACATAAGGCTAAGATACAGACAATTTCTATTCCAAAAGAGAAATTAAAAGTTAATCATTTCTGAAAAAATTAAAACGGCACATCATTATCTGAAGGAGATGAATCATTCATCGAGCTACCAAAAGCATCATCTGGATTCCCTAAGTGATCCGTTTTAAAAGTATCATCGTTTGCAGCAGCATTCATTCGAGAATGAAACTCTGTAGAAAATTCAAAAGTTTCTAAATTTTCAAACTTACCTAAGTGACCTACGAATTTAAGACGTATTTCATCCAATCCACCATTACGATGTTTTGCAACAATAAATTCACCTTGACCGGCAGTTGGTGTACGTTCTTCATCATCCCATTCGTCAATTTTATAATACTCTGGACGATATATAAACGATACAATATCAGCATCTTGCTCAATAGCTCCAGATTCACGAAGATCGGAAAGTAAAGGTCTTTTACTACCTCCACGGGTTTCTACTGCACGAGATAATTGAGAAAGCGCAATTACTGGAATATTTAATTCCTTCGCTAAAGCTTTTAAGTTTCTAGAAATAGTTGATATTTCTTGTTCACGATTTCCACCTTTTTGACTTCCACCAGCAGTCATTAACTGAAGGTAATCAATCATGATAACTTTGATTCCGTGTTGAGATGCCAAACGTCTAGCCTTTGCTCTTAAATCGAATATGGAAAGGGATGGGGTATCATCAATGAAAAGTGGTGCGTTTTCTAAGCTCTTTACTTTTACGTTTAATTGTTCCCATTCATGTTTCTCTAATTGCCCTGTTCTTAGTTTTTCTGATGACAATCCTGTTTCAGAAGAAATAAGTCGGGTAATTAATTGTACTGATGACATTTCACAAGAGAAGAATGCAACAGGTATATTATGTTCAACAGCCATATTACGGGCCATTGATAAAGTTAATGCTGTTTTACCCATACCAGGACGAGCAGCTATAATTATTAAATCACTAGGTTGCCATCCAGAAGTAAGTTTATCTACTTTTGAAAATCCTGAAGGAATTCCTGAAAGTCCTTCTTTATTTGCAATTTCTTCAATCCTTTTTTTCGCTTGGATTACAAGATTTTGAGCACTTTCAGAAGAACGCTTAATATTTCCTTGTGTAATTTCATATAATTTAGACTCAGCAGTATCTAAAAGATCAAAAACATCGGTTCCTTCATTATAGGAATCTTCAATAATTTCATTTGAAATTTTAATTAAACTTCGTTGAATAAATTTTTGAAGTATGATACGTGCATGGAATTCAATATGTGCTGAAGATGACACCTTTTGAGTTAATTGTATTAGGTAAAATTCACCTCCTACACTTTTAAGTTTACCTTCCTTCTTTAATCTTGTTGAAACGGTTAATAAGTCAACAGGTTCACTTTTTTCAAAAAGTGTAAATATGGCCTCAAAAATATGTTTATGTGCTTCTTTATAAAATACATCAGCATGAAGAATATCAATTACCTCATCCACTCCTTTTTTATCAATCATCATCGCTCCAAGCACAACTTCTTCTAAATCAAGTGCTTGCGGCGGCAATTTTCCTTTTTCAAGTGAAATCACTGGAGAATTACGTTGAGGGAAATTGGATTGAGGTTTTATTTTTTCCATTAAGCGAATGTAAATAAATTGTTAAGAGTAAAGCTCATTTTTATAAGCTCTATTGTTCACTAGACTTAGTTAATAAATTAATAAATATTGTTAATAACCATAAAAAAATCCGAAATCTAAATTTCGGATTTTTATAAAGTAGTATCGTTGTTGGATTTAACTTTTATAAACACCCATTTGAGAATATTTATCCATCCTTTTATCCACTAATTCTTTTGGGGATAAGTTATTTAGTTCTGCAAAAGCTTTTGTTATTTCGTTAGAAACTGTTGTATATGTTTTTTCTCTATTGCTATGTGCACCACCTATCGGTTCACGTACAATTTTATCAATTAATTTCTGCTTTTTCATATCATTAGCAGTTAATTTTAACGCTTCAGCAGCTTGTTCTTTATACTCCCAACTTCTCCAAAGAATTGAAGAACAACTTTCAGGAGATATTACAGAATACCAAGTGTTTTCTAACATTAACACTTTATCTCCTACTCCTATTCCAAGAGCTCCTCCACTTGCACCTTCACCAATAATTACAACAATGATAGGCACTTTTAAGCGAGTCATTTCAAGAATATTACGAGCAATAGCTTCACCTTGCCCTCTTTCTTCAGCTTCTAGACCTGGATAAGCTCCTGGTGTATCTATAAAACACACTACTGGAATTTCAAATTTTTCAGCAGATTTCATTAAACGTAAAGCTTTTCTATATCCTTCAGGATTTGCCATTCCAAAATTTCGAAATTGACGTGTCTTTGTATTATATCCTTTTTGTTGACCAATAAACATATAGCTTTGGTCTCCAATTTTACCTAATCCTCCAACCATTGCTTTATCATCCTTAAAATTACGATCTCCGTGTAATTCTAAAAATGAGTCACCACAAATTGCTCTAATATAATCTAATGTATAAGGTCTACTAGGATGTCTAGACATCTGTACACGTTGCCATGAAGTAAGGTTTTTATATATATCCTTTTTGGTTTCAATCAACTTTTTTTCTATCTGATCACAAGTTTCAGACACATCAACTTCATTATCTGCACCAATCTCACAAGCCTTTTCGTATTGCTCCTGCAGTTCTTTAATAGGTAATTCAAAATCAAGATATTCCATAAAATCTAATATTGTATTATTTGAATATAGAGAACAAATATAAAATAATGTTATCAGAGTTTTAATTAAACTCTGCCTTTTTTATCCTTGTTTTTATATAACCATTTATAATTACTGTAATAAGTATAATTAAGGCTCCGTAATAGAATTGAGGACTCATATATTCATTATCACCTAAAATGACTAATGCCAATAATATACCATATACTGGTTCCATGTTTGTTGTTAACATCATGGTATAAGGACTAATCCATTTCATAACATGTACTGAAGCAATAAAAGCATAGGCTGTACAAACTGAAGCTAAGATGATTAAATAAACCCAATCAATAGTCGATATTTTAAAAAAAGAAGCATCAAAAGAACCTTTAAAAAACAGGACTACAGAAATACAAAACACACCTGCTAATAATTCATAAAAGCTAATCACAGATGCTGAATGTTTTTCTACAAACTTTCCGTTAAACACAGAAAATAAAGCACCTAAAAAAGAAGATGATAATCCTAAAACTATTCCTAAGAAATATTTAGATTCTACTTTAAATATTATATACAATCCAACAACTACAATTAGACCGAAGAACACTTCATATTTTTTTACCTTTCTTCTATACATGATTGGTTCTAAGAAAGATGCAAAAAAAGCACCTGTTGACATCATCGCTAGAGTAACTGAAACATTAGAAACTTTGATTGCTGAAAAAAAAGCTAGCCAATGTAAAGAAATAAGAAAACCAACAAAACAAAAACTAGCTATCGTTTTCCAAGGAAGTCTTAATGATTCTTTTCTATAAAGAACAATTAATAACACAAAGCCTGTTGCTAGTAACATTCTATACCAAACTAACGGAATAGCATCAATTGAAATAAGCGCCCCAAGAACTGCTGTGAACCCCCAAATAAATACAATAAAATGTAAGTGTAAATAATTAAGGAGTTTAGCGTTTCGCATTTCTTAAAAGATATACTGCTAAGATAGCAAAGACTAAATTAGGAAACCAAGTAGCTACAATTGGAGAGAAATCACTTTCTTCAGCCATTGTTCCAAAAATTTTATCAAAAAAGATAAATATCATACCAATTCCTATTCCAATTGCTAAGTTAACTCCCATTCCTCCTCTTCTTTTAATTGAAGAAACTGCAACAGCAATGATTGTAAGTATATAAGCAGAAATTGGTAAACTCCATCGTTTATTACTTACAACTTCATACCGATTAATATAGGAAGAACCTCTCTTTTTTTCTCGCTCAATAAAATCATTTAACTCTACATAATTTAATGTTTCAGCAATATATTCTACGGGAGTTAAGTCTTCCATTTCGAATGCAAATGTTGTATCCATTTTTGCTTTACTTTCTAAAATATCATTATGCTCTCCGATGATTCGTTTCGTATAATTTGAAAGTGTATATGTTGAGTCTTTTGCGTTAAATCTTATTTTTTTTGCTGCAATTTTATATTTCAAAACATTTCCATCAAAATGTTCTAAGGTAAAATCATTTCCAGATTGATTTGCGACGTTAAAATAACTTACATAGATATAATCATTTTCATTAATTTGCCTATATACCTGTGCTCGATCTCTTCCGTCATTACCATTTTTCAAGTATTTATATTTAAATTCATTAAAACCCTTACTTGCTTTTGGCGCTAAATACATTCCTAAAAATAAAGCCCCACCACAAACTATTGTTGCTCCTATAATATAAGGTCTTAAAAATCTGTAAAAAGAAACTCCACTACTTAAAAAGGCAATAACTTCAGTATTATTTGCAAGTTTTGAAGTAAACCAAATAACGGATAAAAATAAGAATAGAGGAAATAATAGGTTTGCAAAATAGATGGTAAAATCTAAAAAATACAAAGCAACTTCAATAAACGGAACTTCTTTCTCAAGGATTTTATCAATCTTTTCAGCAAGATGAACTGTAATTCCTATAGGAATAAAAAGTAATAACATTAAGGAAAATGTCCCTAAGTATTTTTTTAAAATATATCTATCTAGAATGCTAAGCATATAGGAATATGTAAATTTTATTGACTTATAACCTTTTGTCCATTTGTTTAACCATCATATTTTTCCAGGTACTAAAGTCACCCGCTAATATATGCTTTCTCGCTTCACGAACCAACCATAAGTAAAATCCTAAATTGTGAATCGTAGCTATCTGTCTGCCTAACATTTCATTAACTGTAAAAAGATGTCTTAAGTATGCCTTACTATAAGCAGTATCTACCCAAGTTATATTCATTTCGTCAATTTCAGAAAAATCGTCTTCCCATTTCTTATTTTTAATATTTATGGTACCATGTGCAGTAAATAGCATTCCATTCCTACCATTTCTTGTTGGCATTACACAATCGAACATGTCAATTCCTAAGGCTATATTTTCAAGAATATTAATTGGTGTACCTACTCCCATTAAATATCTTGGTTTATCCTTCGGAAGTATTGCTGTAACAACCTCAGTCATTTCGTACATTTCTTCAGCAGGCTCTCCTACTGAAAGACCTCCAATAGCATTCCCTTCTGCTCCAACTGAAGCAATATATTCGGCAGATTGTTTACGTAAATCTTTATAAGTACTTCCTTGAACTATTGGGAAAAATGTTTGATTATAATCGTATTTTAAAGGTGTTTTTTCTAGGTGATTGATACAACGATTTAACCAACGATGTGTCATATGCATCGATCGTTTTGCGTATTTATAATCGCATGGATAAGGCGTACATTCATCGAAAGCCATAATTATATCTGCTCCAATTGAACGTTGGATTTCCATTACGTTTTCAGGTGTAAAAACATGGTAGCTTCCATCAATATGTGATTTAAACTTAACTCCTTCTTCTTTAATTTTTCGATTAGAAGAAAGTGAATACACTTGATAACCTCCACTATCGGTTAAAATATTGCGGTCCCAATTCATAAATTTATGAATCCCACCTGCTTTTTCAAGAATAGGAACGCCAGGACGTAAATAAAGATGATAGGTATTACCTAAGATAACATCTGGGTTAATATCTTCCTTTAATTCACGTTGGTGAACACCCTTCACTGTAGCAACAGTACCTACTGGCATGAAGATAGGAGTTTCTATTGTTCCATGATCTAAAGTTATTGTTCCTGCTCGTGCTTGACTTGCTACGTCGGTTGATTCTAATTTAAATTGCATTCGTTTGTTTTAATTCACCTGCATTTTTGCAAACGGGTACAAAGATAAAATGATTTGTGAGTTTGATTGAATAAATTTCAATTTATAGGAATACTTTATATTTCTGTTAACAAAACAACTAAATCGTTGATAACTGACAAGTATATGATTTTGTTCAACTTTTGCAAAAGGCTATTTTTGAAGCAGAAAAATTCTAATAAAAATGACTGAT
>JAHRWC010000122.1 GCA_019090365.1 Flavobacteriaceae bacterium | reverse complement strand
TTAGTTTTTATAAAGAACTTAGAGATAAATTAAAAGAAAACAACAGGTTTTATTTATATGAAACCAATGTAGGAGCGGCATTACCTGTTATAGACACTATAAAAAAGCTGCATGATACAGGTGAAAAAATTCAAAAAATACGAGGCGTGTTTTCGGGTTCATTGAGTTATATATTTAACACCTATTCTGAAACAAATTTGTCTTTTTCTGAAGTACTAACAGAAGCTTCAACTTTAGGTTTAACTGAACCAGATGCTCGAGAAGATTTATGTGGAAATGATGTAGCTAGGAAGCTTCTCATTTTAGCAAGAGAATTAAATATAGAAAAGGAATTAAAAGATGTTTCAGTTGAATCTTTAGTACCTAAACATTTAAATGGAAATACAAGTTTAGCTCATTTTAACGATCGTCTATTAGAATTAAATAAACCACTTCAGAAGAGAAAGCAGGTTTTAAAGGATGAAGAGGTATTGCGGTATGTAGGCGAATTAAATGTAAGTTCTGAAACCTTAGAAGTAAAACTTATTTCAGAAAACAAAAAGACTTCTTTAGGTCAATTAAAAGGAGCTGATTCTGTCATAGAAATTTATTCTGAATCCTATGGGGATTTACCATTAGTGATTCAGGGAGCAGGTGCAGGGAAAGAAGTGACTGCAAGAGGTGTGTTTTCAGATATTTTAAAATTATCTAATCAATTAAATTAATATGGCAAACATTTGGGACGAAATACAGAAACGAATCTTAGTATTAGATGGAGCAATGGGAACCATGCTTCAGCAATATAATTTTACGGAAGAACAATTTAGGGGAGAACGATTTAAAGATTATCCTTCTCCTCTAAAAGGGAATAACGATTTATTATCCTTAACCCAACCTGAAGCTATTGCTGAAATTCATCACAAATATTTTGAAGCTGGTGCCGACATTGTTGAAACCAATACTTTTTCTGGAACTACAATAGCAATGGCAGATTATAATATGGAAGATTTGGTGTATGAACTAAATCTTCAATCTGCTAAAATTGCTAAAAAAGTTGCAGATGAATTCACTGCAAAAAATCCTGATAAACCAAGATTTGTTGCAGGAAGTATTGGCCCAACAAATAGAACAGCTAGTTTATCTCCCGATGTTAATGATCCTGGATTTCGTGCCGTTACTTTTGATGAATTACGAATTGCATACCAGCAACAAGTAGAGGCTTTATTAGATGGTGGAGTTGATATATTATTAGTTGAAACCATATTTGATACATTGAATGCAAAAGCTGCTTTATTTGCGATCGATGAAGTAAAAGAGCGAAGAAATATTGACGTTCCTATCATGGTTTCAGGAACCATAACAGATGCTTCTGGAAGGACACTTTCTGGGCAAACGGTGGAAGCTTTTTTAGCATCAATATCACATATTCCTCTATTGAGTGTCGGATTTAA
Organism: Flavobacteriaceae bacterium; assembly: GCA_019090365.1. GTDB lineage: Bacteria > Bacteroidota > Bacteroidia > Flavobacteriales > Flavobacteriaceae > Marifrigoribacter. The sequence continues at coordinate 2,395 of JAHRWC010000122.1, read as the reverse complement.
TTGCGCATTAGGTGCCGATCAATTAAAACCTTATTTGCAAAGATTGTCTAGTAATACCACATTTTACACATCGGCTCATCCCAATGCAGGATTGCCCAATGCTTTTGGTGAATACGATCAAACTCCAGAGCAAATGCAAGTATTAATTGAAGAATATTTAAAAGATGATTTAATCAATATCATTGGAGGTTGTTGTGGTACAATTCCAACACATATAAAAGCAATTGCTGAAGTAGCTGAAAAGTATCAACCTCGAAAAATTGAAGAAATAGTTTAATAATTTATATGAAAGAAAAACATACATATTTAACTTTATCTGGACTAGAACCCTTAGTTGTAACACCTGAGAGTAATTTCATAAATGTGGGTGAGAGAACTAATGTAACAGGTTCCCGTAAGTTCTTGAGGTTGATAAAAGAAGATAAACTATCTGAAGCTTTAGAAGTTGCAAGACATCAAGTAGAAGGTGGAGCTCAGATCATCGATGTAAATATGGATGAAGGAATGCTCGATGGAGTAGAGGCGATGACAACGTTTTTAAACTTAATTGCTTCTGAACCAGATATAGCAAGAGTACCTATTATGATTGATAGCTCTAAATGGGAAATCATTGAAGCTGGGCTTAAAGTTGTACAAGGTAAATCAGTGGTGAATTCGATAAGCCTAAAAGAAGGAGAAGAAGAGTTTATTCGTCAAGCAACACTTGTAAAACGTTATGGAGCGGCTGTAATTGTTATGGCATTCGATGAAACAGGTCAGGCTGATAATTATCAAAGAAGGATTGAAATCTGTAAAAGATCCTATGATATTTTAGTTGATAAAGTTAAATTTCAACCTCAAGATATCATCTTCGATCCTAATATTTTTCCTGTGGCAACTGGGATGGAAGAACATCGAAAAAACGCAATCGATTTCTTTCAAGCTACAAAATGGATTAGAGAAAATCTTCCGCATGCAAATGTTTCAGGAGGAGTGAGTAATGTCTCCTTTTCATTTCGAGGAAATAATACCATTCGGGAAGCAATGCATTCTGCTTTTTTGTACCACGGAATTAAAAATGGAATGAATTTAGGTATTGTAAACCCAGCAATGTTAGAGGTGTATGATACTATTCCGAAGCAATTATTAGAATTAGTTGAAGATGTTTTATTCGATAAGAGAGAAGATGCTACCGAACGTTTATTAGATTTTGCTGAAACTGTAAAAGATCAGAAAAAGGAGAAAGAAGATGTTGTTCTAGAATGGCGAAGCAATCCTTTGCAAGATCGTATTACACATGCATTAGTAAAAGGAATTGATGCTTTTATTGTTGAAGATGTAGAAGAGGCAAGACTGGCTTCTTCAGCACCAATTAAAGTAATCGAAGGTCATTTAATGATTGGGATGAATGTAGTTGGAGATCTCTTCGGAAGTGGAAAAATGTTTTTACCTCAAGTAGTAAAATCAGCTCGTGTAATGAAAAAAGCAGTGGCTTATTTGCAACCTTTTATTGAAGCTGAAAAAGATGGAAAGGTTGAGTTTGCAGGAAAAATTTTAATGGCAACCGTAAAAGGTGATGTTCATGATATTGGAAAGAATATTGTAAGTGTTGTACTAGGTTGTAATAATTATGAAATCATTGATTTAGGTGTCATGGTTCCACCTGAAAAAATTATTGAGATTGCTAAAAAAGAAAATGTAGATGTCATTGGACTTAGTGGATTGATAACACCTTCCTTAGAAGAGATGACTTATCTAGCTTCAGAGATGGATAAAAATAATTTTGAAGTTCCGTTAATTATTGGTGGTGCGACTACTTCAAGAGCACATACAGCTGTTAAAATTGCACCAAATTACCAGAACAGTGTTGTACATATTAACGATGCTTCTAGAGCAGTAACAGTAGTTGGTGAATTACTTAAAAAAGATAGTATTGTTTATAAAAATCAGATCCGTGAAGAATATAATTTATTTCGTGATCAATTTTTAAATAGAAGTAAACGTAAAGAATTTAGGAGTATTGAAGATGCTCGTGTCAATAAATTTAATATAGATTGGAAAGCTTCAGAGATTCATAAACCTAATGAATTAGGAATTCAAATTATAGAAGATTTTGACATCACAAAACTTGAAAAATATATTGATTGGAGCCCTTTCTTTAGAAGTTGGGATTTACACGGTCGTTACCCAAAGATCTTTACAGATGAAGTTGTAGGAGAACAAGCAACCGAATTATTTAAAGATGCACAAGATCTTCTGAAACGTATTTTTAAAGAAAACTTATTACAAGCAAAAGCTATTTTTGGACTATTTCCAGCCAATACCGTCAATCATGATGATATTGAAATTTACAATGAAGAAGAAGGAGGATTAAAAGACACCTTTTTAACACTTCGACAACAATCGAAGAAAAGAG
>JAHRWC010000121.1 GCA_019090365.1 Flavobacteriaceae bacterium | reverse complement strand
CTTGTTTCAAAAGGTAATAAATCTTCAAAATCGAAAGTTAGTGTATTACTTGTTTCAGAGTTAGGTTCAATATTTGAATAATTAAAATTCAATCTTACACTATCAAAAGTTAATGTCGCTGTACCATCCATACTTGAAGTTCCTGTATTTCTATACACCATTTTATAACGTCCATAAAAACCTGGGCTCGCAGAATTTGTTGGGTATAATACGATACTTAGATCATTTTCAGAAGCTAATGGTACTAAACAGAAATCTGCAATTTCTGAATTCCCAAGGCTTGAAAAATTTGTAAAATAACTTAATGGATTACTTTCATAATAATCTGGAAATTCAGTTGAAAGAGAAGTTGTAAAACCACCTTCATTCATATAGAGAATATAGTTTCCATTATTCTGTGTGAATGTTGCAATAGATTCTGAACCACTTTCAGAAATAACCATCACATTAGGCAAAGGTAAATCTGAATCTGTACAACCATTTACATCTAAATCTAAGCTAAGATTCCCTGAAATTCGATTGCTTGTCAATATATTTTGATGCAAAGCAATGGTTGAATCTTCTCTTGAAGCAGATACAATGTCTTGATCTCCATCGCCATCAAAATCACCAAAATTCACTGAATAAATTCCGTCTAAATCTGTTTGAACAATTTGTGCAGGGCCAAAATCACCAAGTCCATCTAAATTTTCACTCCAAATAACAGTATTCCCAAATCGATCTCCAGCAATTACATCTAAATCGCCATCATTATCCATATCGACAGCTCTTAATGACCATGCACCATCTAAAGATGCATCAATTGTTTTAGCTCCAGAAAAATCACCTTGACCGTCTTCATTTTCTAACCAAGCTACTCTAGTGCCCCCTGCGAAAAGAAGGTCTATGTCACCATCATTATCTATATCTTCTGAAACAATAGCGGTTACAGAATATGCAAAGCTTGTAATAGTTTGTGCTGTACCAAAATTTCCATCTCCATCAATATTTTCAAAAAAAGAAATAGTATCATCAATACTAGATCCCGAAACAATATCAGCATCTCCATCGCCATCATAATCAGCAGATGTAACTGTAATTGCTCCATTCACTTGGTCACTAACAATTTGCCTTACACCAAATGTACCTTGTCCATCTATATTTTCATACCAAGCTATAGTATCTTCAAAATAATGGGTTGACATTACGTCTAAATCTCCATCATTATCTAAATCTTGTGCAAAAACAGAATTCGCTGATTCTGCATCTGAAGTAACTACTTGTATCTCACTAAAACTACCGCCTCCAAAGTTCTCTAACCATCCAATTCTAGCATCTTCTTCACCTGAAGCAGATAAAATATCTAAATCTCCATCGTTATCTAAATCTACAACATTTAAAAAAGCAGCATGATATTGTTCTGTACTTAATATTTTCTTTCGAATATCAAAAGTTCCATGTCCATCTATATTTTCGAACCAACCTATAATACTATGCCCGTTCGAAGAATACAAAATATCCAAATCTCCATCTTCATCAACATCCATAGCACTTACAGCTTGAGGATAATGACTAGAATTATTGACTAACATTCGATCTCCAAAATCTCCATTTCCATCTTGATTTTCAAACCAAGCGATACTACCATCCCATAAAGAACTCGAAAGTCCATCTAAATCTCCATCTCCATCGATGTCTCCTGCATACACTGAAAAGGCTGATTGTGCATCTGTTATAATATTTTGAATAGGTCCAAAACTTCCTAATCCATCTAAATTTTCTAACCAACCAATTGTACTTTCTGAAGGAAAAGCTGCGATTAAATCTTTATCACCATCACCATCAAAATCGGCAGTGTGAATTGAAGATGCATATATACCAGCTTGAGATATTATATGTTCAGTACTAAAAGAACCTAAACCATTTAAATTTTCATACCATACAATCTCATTGGTACTACCTAAAGTAGATAATACATCTAAATCTCCATCATTGTCTATATCTTCTGTAATCACATTACTAACTCCATCAAAGTTTGAACTAATTTCTTGTTCAGCACTAAAGGTACCTTGACCGTCTAAGTTTTCATACCAAACCAATAAATCGGGCGGAGCTGTTGTTGCAATTAAATCTAAATCTCCATCGCCATCGATGTCAGAAACATACACATCATTACCCCAAGCACTATCTTGACTAACTGTAATCGCATTTCCAAAATCACCTTGCCCATCAAGATTTTCAAACCAAACAAGAAAATCTGAAGAATATATTCTATTCACAGCAATCAAATCCATATCACCATCACCGTCCATATCACCTGCCTTAACAGAAATAGGTTTATCAATATTTATACTTATTATTTGTTGTGGTCCAAAATTACCTAAGCCATCAAGGTTTTCATACCAAGCTACTTTATTATCTCCTTCAGAACCAGAAATAACATCCATATCTCCATCTCCATCAATATCTTCGACATATACAACTAAAGCAGTATCTGCTTCAACACTAATAATTTGTTGAACTCCAAAATTCCCTAAACCATCAAGGTTTTCATACCAAGAAATTTTATCATCAATCTTTGAAGCCGCAACTACATCTAAATCTAAATCACCATCCATATCAACAGCAATAATATTTCTAGATTGTACAGATGAAGTTGAATTATTAATGATTTCAGTAGTATTAAAACCTATCTGAGCGTTAGCAACAAATGATAAGCATAGTACCAAAATTAATAGGTTGATTTTCATATGTTTTTTTTATGAAGATAATTAATTAGATTCAAAACTCTCTTTGAACCAATTGACTTGAGCTTCTAATCCTTCTTTTAAAGTAGTTTGAGGATTATAATTTAATAGCTTTCTAGCTTTGTCGATATTTGCTTTGGTGCGAGATTGATCTCCAGCCCTACTTGGATTTATTTCCATTTCAATCTTTATTCCCAAAATAGCTTCTACAGTTGCTATTCCTTCAGCTGTGGTACTTTCAGTTTCAGTTCCTAGATTAAAAATTTCACCATTAGCTACTTCTTCCTTACCAATTACACTTACGATTCCATCAACAATATCTTGCACATAAGTGAAACTTCTTAGATGTTTCTCGCTTCCTTCATACAAAGGAAAATTCTTATTATTTAAACCACAATCAATTAATCGAGTATATAATTTATCTGGACGTTCTCTTGGGCCATATACAGAATACAAGCGAAGTGAAGTACTTTTTAGTAATTCTCTACGAGCATAAGCCAGCACTAATTGTTCTGCAGCTAATTTAGTAACGCCATACCAAGAAGCAGGCAATGGCGCGTCATCTTCTTTTAATGTTGCTACTAATCCATAAATAGAAGAAGTTGCAATATTTACGAAGAAAGGTTTCTTTGCTCTTTTTTCAAAAAGATCTAATAATCGTTGTGTCCCTAAAACATTATTGGTAAAATAATCCTCAAAAGTAGAGGTTGATGAAATTCCTGGTTGAGCTGAAAAATGAAAAATAAAATCTAAATCGGAGGGAATATAGTCTTCCAAACGATCTGTACGAATATCTACTTTTAGAACAGGAATATTCTTTTTTGAAAGTGTTTTAGCGTTTAATTCTTTTAAAGAAACATCATAATAGGGAGAAAAATTATCGATACCGATAACATCATGACCTAATTCATTTAGTCGTTCTGCTGTATGAGACCCTATAAAACCAGCTGCTCCTGTAACTAAAACCTTCATTTACATTGTATTTTACAACAAAAATAACATCTTTTTTACAGTTCTATTATAATCTTGAAAAAAGAAATACTTTTGTACTCATCTTTATATTTTAAAAATGTACGAATTCACCATTATTGTCCCTGTTTATAATGAAGAGGAAAATTTAGAACGTGTTGAAAAAGAATTATTAGCTTATACCAAAATAGCTGCTAAAAAAACTGCTATTCTTTTTGTTAATGATGGCTCTAAAGATAAAAGCCAAGAGCTCATAGAATCTATTTGTAGCCGAAACGAGTGCTTTAAGTTTATTAATTTCAAAGAAAACCGAGGGTTAAGTGCTGCAATAAAAGCAGGATTTGATCATATTGAAAGCCCTTTAACTGGATATATTGATGCAGATTTACAAACGGCTCCTGAAGATTTTAATTTGCTACTTGCAAAAATTGGGGAGTTCGATTTAGTTACTGGAGTACGCTCTAATAGAAAAGATTCCTTTGTAAAAAACATGTCATCTAAAATTGCCAACGGTATTCGTCGTGCATTTACTCATGATGGTATGGATGATACTGGTTGCCCATTGAAAGTGATTAAAACAGAGTATGCCAAAAAAATACCAATGTTTAAAGGTCTTCATCGATTTTTACCTGCAATGATATTATTACAAAACGGGAAAGTCTTACAAGTTACTGTTCAGCATTTTCCAAG
>JAHRWC010000120.1 GCA_019090365.1 Flavobacteriaceae bacterium | reverse complement strand
GGGTTTCACCTAGTATTACCGTGGAATAAGGTATTTGTTTACGAAGTACGTCAACAAGAGCTTTTTGAAAAAATGAAAGTATTGTCTTCTAACGGACTGGAAATTCAAATTGATGCTTCTGCCTGGTATGAGCCTGTTTATAGTGATTTAGGAAACTTGCACCAATCTCTTGGTCAAGGTTATTTACAACGTGTTATACAGCCAGCTATTCGAAGTGCGGCACGTAGCGTTGTGGGTCGTTACACACCTGAGCAATTATATTCTAGTAAGCGTGATGCTATTCAGGATGAGATTTATGCTGAGACCAAAAAAATATTAGAGAAACAATATGTTCAGCTTAATGAAGTCTTAGTGCGTGATGTAACCTTACCGAATACGATTAAGGATGCTATCGAGCGCAAGTTGAAGCAAGAGCAAGAATCCTTAGAGTATGAGTTTAGATTAGTTACTGCAGCCAAAGAAGCTGAAAAAGTAATTATTGAAGCACAAGGTAAAGCAGATGCAAATAAAATATTAAGTGCATCCTTAACAGATAAGATTCTTCAAGATAAAGGAATAGATGCAACGATAAAACTTTCAGAATCTCCAAATTCTAAAGTTATTGTAATTGGATCTGGAGATAGTGGAATGCCACTTATCTTAGGAAATAATTAATTATAATTAAAAGTTAATTGATAGCCGCTTTTACAAAGCGGCTATTTTTTTTTCTGATATTTGTTATATAAACTAATATTTACGTCTAAATTATAAAATCCATCATATGAAGATTGCCATTGTTTGTTATCCAACTTTTGGAGGTAGTGGAGTAGTAGCTACAGAATTAGGAATTGCATTAGCTGACAAGGGGCATGAAGTTCATTTCATTACCTACAAACAGCCGGTTAGACTAGAATTATTGCATAGTCATGTTCATTATCATGAAGTAACAGTTCCAAGTTATCCACTTTTTCATTACCAACCTTATGAACTAGCATTGTCTAGTAAATTAGTTGATATGGTAAAACTTCATAAAATAGACATATTGCATGTTCATTACGCAATCCCTCATGCATATGCAGGATATATGGCTAAAAAGATGTTAGCTGAAGAAAACATTTGTATCCCAATGGTGACAACTCTTCATGGAACTGATATAACCTTAGTGGGAAGTCACCCTTTTTATAAATCTGCAGTAACCTTTAGTATTAATAAGAGTGATATAGTAACTTCAGTTTCACAAAGCTTAAAAGAAGATACACTTCGCCTTTTTGATATTAAAAATGAAATCAATGTAGTGCCAAATTTTATTGATGTTGAAAAACATGACAATCCTTTTACTGAATGTCAAAGAGATTTAATGGCGCACAAGGATGAAAAAATTATTACTCACGTAAGTAATTTAAGAGCTGTAAAACGAATTACAGATGTAATTGAAATTTTTAATCGTATTCAAAAAAATATGCCAGCCAAATTAATTATGGTTGGTGAAGGTCCAGAAAAATTACCAGCAGAAGAACTTTGTGAAAAACTAGGAATCGCTGAAAAGGTAATGTTTGTAGGTAATAGCCATGAAATTGATAAGATATTATGTTTCAGTGATTTATTTTTATTGCCTTCTGAGCATGAAAGTTTCGGATTAGCGGCCTTAGAAGCTATGGCTTGTGGAGTGCCAGTAATTTCAAGTAATACAGGAGGAATACCAGAAGTAAATAAACAAGGGATTAGTGGATATCTAAGCGATGTTGGTAATGTTTCTGAAATGGCAGAAAATGCTATCCATATTTTAAGTGATGAATCAAGACTTTCAGAATTTAAGAAAAATGCTAAAAATTCAGCATTAGAATTTGACACAAAAAATATAGTTCCCCTTTATGAAGAACTATATGAAAAAGCTTTAAACGGTATTAATGTCTAATTAAAATTGATATCGTATACCAAATGCAATATCAAAATCTATGTCATCATTATAATCTCCAAAACCAAGTTCAGGTCTAAAGTCTAAGGAAATTATTATAGGTATATCAAAATCATATTCGATACCTATATCTCCAGCTACAAATAATGAAGTTTCATTATCAGGATCTCCAGGAAAATCATTATCGAATGAAATACTTGCCAATCCACCACCAGCACCAACATACCAATTAAAATTTCCATCTAAATTGAAAACCCATTGATAAAGACCTGTTAGTTTTAGAGCATTGACATCATTTTTTGTTCTCCATCCCAAACCAAATTCTAAACGATTGTTTCCGCTTAATCCTCTTTGGTAATTAACTTCAGCTCCAAGGCCATCATTATCTCCTAAACGTAAACCTATTGCATTATCTGAACTATTTTGTGCTTCAGCAGTTAAACTGAATGATAAAATAACTATAAGAATTAGAAATATTTTTTTCATGATTATATTTTATTTAGTAACGAATGAGGTTACTTATTAGTATTGGCAAGTATATAGATTTTTTCAAAAAATTCAGTTTCATTTAAAGCTTATTTTTAATTGGGTTTGTTACTTTTACATGAGATGAAAGAAGCATTGCAACAATTAAAGGAATCATTTGAAGGAGAACTCTATTGGGATCAGCTTCATACCACATTGTATGCTACTGATGCTTCAGTGTATAAAAAAATTCCTCTAGCAGTTGCTTTTCCGAAGAATAATAAAGCAATAGAACAACTTATAGGGTTTTCTAATTCACAAAAAGTTTCATTAATTCCTAGAACTGCTGGGACGTCTTTAGCTGGACAGTGTGTTGGTGAAGGTATTGTTGTAGATGTATCAAAGTATTTCACAAAAATCATTTCAGTAGATAAAACAAATAAAACAGTAACAGTTCAACCTGGTGTTATTCGAGATGAATTAAATGAATTTTTAAAGTCGTACGGATTGTTTTTTGGGCCCAATACTTCTACATCAAATCGTTGTATGATAGGAGGAATGGTTGGTAATAATTCAAGTGGAACGACTTCAATTCAATACGGAGTCACTAGAGATAAAGTGTTGCGTTTGCGCACTTTTTTATCGAATGGTGAAGAAGTAGAGTTTGAATCGATTTCTTCGGAAGAGTTTTTAGCTAAAAAAGAACTTAAAACACTTGAAGGTGAAATCTATAAAACAATTTATACTGAATTGTCTACTAAAGAAGCTCAAAAAGAAATTGCGAAAGAGTTTCCCAAACAAGAAATACATCGTAGAAATACGGGTTATGCTGTAGATTCATTGTTAAGTTTAGATTTATTTGGAGGAAATTCAGAAAGCGTTAACCTCTGTTCATTACTTTGTGGAAGTGAAGGTACTCTTGCTTTTACTACTGAAATCACTTTGCAATTAGATGATTTACCGCCACAGCATACAGCTATGATTGCTACTCACTATGAGACTTTAGAAAGTTGTTTACAAGATGTTATTGTGGCTATGAAGCATAACCTTCATACCTGTGAGATGATGGATGATGTGATCTTAGAATGCACCAAACAAAATAAAAAATACAATCCATATCGTTTCTTTATTGAAGGAAGTCCAAAAGCTATTTTATTATTTGAATTGAAATCTAAAACAGAAGATGATTTAAGCAATCAAATTGAAGGCTTATTAAGAGATCTTGAAAATTCAAAACACTCCTATGCAGCTCCAGTACTACAAGGAGAAGAGATTAATAAAGCACTTGAATTACGTAAAGCTGGTTTAGGCTTATTGGGTAATATGGTAGGAGATCATAAAGCAGTGGCATGTATTGAAGATACTGCGGTAGCGTTAGACGACTTACCTTTTTTCATAGATGAATTTACTGCCTTGATGCAAAAGTATCAGCAAAAGGCGGTGTATTATGCTCATGCAGGAGCTGGTGAATTGCATTTACGTCCGATATTGAATTTAAAAGAAAATGAAGGTGTTTCTTATTTCCGAAAAATCACAACCGATGTAGCTAAGTTGACCAAAAAATATAAAGGTTCATTTTCAGGAGAACACGGTGATGGTATCGTACGTTCAGAGTTTTTAACCTTAATGATTGGGGAGAAAAACTATCAATTACTAGAGAAAATTAAAAGAACATTTGATCCTGATAATTTGTTGAACCCAGGAAAGATCATCAATGCTTACAAAATGGATGAATCTTTTAGAAATGAGGTTAATAAAATTACTCCTGAAATAGATACGATTTTAGATTTTAATGATTCTGAAGGAATTATTCGTTTGGCTGAAAAATGTAATGGGAGTGGGGATTGTCGGAAAACTGAGAAAGCCTCCGGGACTATGTGCCCTAGTTATCATGCTACTAAAGATGAAAAAGATACGACAAGGGCTAGAGCTAATATGTTACGGGAAGTTTTAAATAATTCTGAGTCTGTAAATAAATTTGATTCAGAAGAATTAAAAAAAGTATTTGACTTGTGTTTAAGCTGTAAAGCTTGTGCAAGTGAATGCCCTAGTAATGTCGACATTGCTAGTTTGAAAGCTGAATTTTTATATCAATATCATAAATCTAATAAACATAAATTTTCAGATAAGTTATTTGCAAAAAGCTCCAAATACAATAAAATGGCAGCTTCAATGCCTAATGTATCTAACTTCTTTTTCAAGAATAAATTTACCTCAAAATTAATCAAAAAATCTAGTGGAATTGCTTTAGAAAGGAGCTTACCTCTATTTTCAACTAATAAATTAAATAG
>JAHRWC010000119.1 GCA_019090365.1 Flavobacteriaceae bacterium | reverse complement strand
CTTTATAATGTTTAAAAACCTATATCGTAAAAATATTAAATCTGTATTTTACTTAACAATTGCATTTATAGTTTCAATTATGTGTTTTGGAATGCCTCTAGCTAAATCATTGTCGGTAAATCCTGAGTATAAAAGCTTATCCCTTTTGAATGATTGGCAAGCTACTTCAAAATTAGAAGTCTATGAGTTTAATGATTTTACTCCTGAAATGATTTGGGATTATGGTAAACCAATAAGAGTACTTCAGAAAAACGGAATTCGAGAATTCCCTTCAGAACATACGTTTGGGATTCTTGTTTCTGAAGACCAACTAGAAAATTTCAGAAAAACGTATAAAAATTATTCCGTAGAAAAAATAACTCGCTACGACATGAACCCAAAAGGTCCAGAAAGCAAATCACATCGTCCTCGTTTATGGAGAGATTTATACTTAGTTACTTTCAACGAATCTTCTTTCTAATATTTGTTGAAGTCGGTAAAAAATCCAACCAAACAATCCTCCAAAGATCATTCCAACTAGTACATCTAAAGGATAATGAACTCCAACATAAATACGGCTATAACCTACAAAAAACGCCCATAACAATAGGATAAAAGGTAAATAATAATATCTAGGCTTTAAGAGTAATCCCATAAAAACAGCAGTTGCCATTGAACTTATAGCGTGTCCAGAGAAAAATCCATAAGGACCACATCGATCTACTACAAATCGCATTATATTCTGCAAACTTTCTTCTTGACAAGGACGAGGTCTTTCGAAATAATGTTTACAAAAATAAGAGAATTGATCTGTAGCTGTAATCATTAAAGCAGCACATAAAACCACAAATAAAGTTCCTTTTCCTCCATGGTTTTTATATACTAAAAACAATAAAAAAGCATATAAAGGAATAAAGGTGTATTTATTGGTGATGATCTTCCATAGTAAATCCCATGTATGACTTCCTAAATTATTTAGGTATAAAAAAACTTCTGTATCAAATGCTAATAATTCTTCAATCATCTTCGTAACGAGCTACTTCTCTATCGTAAAAATCGGTAGCTTCCTTTATTAAATTTTCTGTTTCACCTTCAATCTCTTTTTGGTCATGCTGATCAAATTCTTCAAACCATTCTACTTCATCATCTTGTAAGTTAATGATAAAGCGAGGAAATTCAGTATGTATTACAAAAATGGCTTCTGGGTGGTCTGTATTATCACCTAGTATAAACTTTGGAAGCTCCATAGATTTAAAAATTTTAATTTAAGAATTCAAATGTACAATCATTTTTTTTGAAAGGTAATTAAATCGTATAAAAAGCATAATACCCGATGCAGTTAAACCTGCCAATAACCCAATCCAAATACCTGCGCTTTTATAATCGGTATACATACTTAAGTAATAACTTATAGGAAATCCGATTAACCAATAAGCAATAAAAGTAATAAACGTTGGGATTTTCACATCTTGCATTCCTCTTAAAACACCTAAGGTAACTACCTGAATGGTATCTGATATTTGAAATATCGCTGCAATGATTAATAACTTAGAAGCAATGGTCCAAACTTCATAATTATCAGCAAATTTTGTTGGGTCATCATAATCTAAATAAACTTTTGGAAAGCTCGAATTGAATATGAAAAATAAGATTGCAAATACTACAGCAAATAAAGTAGAAAGCAATAAGACTGAAAAAGCAATTCTACGTAATTCCCTAAATCGTTTTAATCCTTTTTGATTCCCAACTCTAATCATAGCAGCTACACTTAATCCCATTGCCACCATAAAAGTCATAGAGGATAGATTTAAAGCAATTTGATTAGCTGCTTGAGGGTTTTTACCTAAAATACCTGAAAGCCATATAGCAGCTGTAAATATCCCAACTTCAAAAAACATTTGCATAGCAGATGGAAAACCTAAGTCTATAATTTTTTTAATCATACTTTTAGACAATGTAAAAATCTTGATATTTAATACATATTCTCTAGTTTTATGATGCTGTGACAATAGATACCATAAGTATATAACCATAATAACACGTGAAGCTAAAGTACCAATTGCTGCTCCTACAATCCCTAATTCTGGAAATCCAAACTTTCCGAAGATGAATAAGTAATTAAGAATTACATTAACTACGTTAGCTAATAAAGTAGCGTACATAGGATATTTTGTCATGGACATTCCATCACTAAATTGTTTGAAAGCCTGAAAAATAATCAATGGTATTAATGAGGCTGCTACTAAATTTAAATAGGGAATAGCCAACTTAACAACTTCTTCAGGTTGTTTCATGAAAGATAAAAGGGGTTCTGCTATAAATACAGAAATAAAAAGTACTATTGCTAAAACAGTACATAAAAAGAGTCCATGTTTAAAGGCAGATTTTCCTTTATCAAAGTTGCCCTCTCCGTCAGCTTCAGCAACTAAAGGAGTGATGGCTGTTGAAAACCCTATCCCTAAGGACATGGCAATAAACATAAAAGAATTTCCTAATGATACTGCGGCTAATTCGGCAGTACCTAATTGCCCTACCATGATATTATCAACAAATGCCACTAAGGTATGCCCAAGCATTCCCAATATTACAGGAGTTGCAAGGGTTATGTTATATTTAAATTCTTTTGTGTATTGTGATAAAGTCACGTATCTATATTTTCAGTTTGCTAAGGTAAAAAACACAATTGCTTCATAAATTAAATCTTTATTATATTTATTGATTAAATAATAAGATTATGCAATATAAAGCAGAAACAGTAGAAGAATACATCGCTCAATTACCTGAAGACAGAATAGAACCCATTAAAAAACTAAGGCAAACTATATTAGATAATATCCCTGATGGTTTTAATGAACAAATTAATTATGGAATGCCTGGGTATGTAGTTCCCTTTGAAACCTATCCAGATGGTTATCATTGTGATCCAAAATTACCTTTACCTTTTATGAATTTTGCTTCACAAAAAAACTTTATTGCCTTATATCATTCAGGAATATACAGTGATCCAAAACTTATGGATTGGTTTACTTCTGAATATCCTAAATATGTGAAAACAAAATTAGATATGGGTAAAAGTTGTGTCCGTTTTAAAAAAATGGATCAAATACCTTATCAATTAATAGGAGAATTAGTTTCTAAGATAACACCTGAAGATTGGATATCAATGTATGAAAGTGTTATTAAAAAATAAAAAAGGGCTTCCAATTGGAAGCCCTAACGAGATATAGCAATTTTTTTTTAAAATTAGTATCCCGGGTTTTGT
>JAHRWC010000118.1 GCA_019090365.1 Flavobacteriaceae bacterium | reverse complement strand
TACGGCCACCACCGAGAGCTACACCCTAGAGTTCGTCGGCAGCGTCAGATGTGTATAAGAGACAGGTATTATAGATTATTAAATTCATATTCACGTTCTACTTTACAGATTCTAACTTTATACCATGCATACCATTTGTTTTTACCCTGATTTTGTGCTTCTAAATGATCAAGATTTGCTTTCCAATTTTTAATGTCCTCTAAAGTTTCCCAATAACTAATAGCGATTCCTAATTCATTTCTTGCACTTTCAAAACCCAAGTACCCAGGTTGTTTTTTTGCCAATTGTTCCATAGCATCAGCCATTTCTCCATAACCTTCAATAGATTCTGTTTGTCGGTTGGTAAAGATAACGGCATAATAAGGTTTATTCATCTTTATAAATCTTAATAATTAATTCTCCTTCTGCATTCATATGAGCCCGATACATTCCTGCGGTATTAAACTCCATTGCGACATTTCCTTGATTATCAATAGCTACAATTCCTCCTGTACCACCTAGCGCAGGTAATTTATTTTGAATTACTTCGGAAGCAGCTTCTTGTAAGCTTATTTCTTTATATTCCATCATAGCAGAAATATCGTGAGCAACCATTCCTCTAATGAAATATTCGCCCCAACCTGTTGAAGAAACAGCACAAGTAGCATTATTAGCATAAGTTCCAGCTCCAATTATGGGCGAATCTCCAATTCGATTCCAACGTTTATTAGTCATACCTCCAGTAGAAGTTCCAGCCGCTAGGTTTCCGTTTTTATCTAATGCAGCACAACCAACGGTTCCAAATTTTGAGTCCTTTATATATGGATCTTCAAATGATACTTTATTTTCTTTATCTTTTTCTCTTTGTTTCACTCTTTTTAGAGAGTTAAATCTATTTTCTGTAAAAAAATAAGAAGGGTCTACCAAATCAAACCCTTTTTCTTCTGCAAAAACTTCAGCACCTTTTCCACTCAACAACACATGAGGTGAATCATTCATTACTGCTAATGCAAGGTTAATAGGGTTCTTAATACGCGTAACTCCAGCAACAGCTCCAGCGTTTAAATTTGAACCATCCATAATAGAAGCATCAAGTTCGTTAGTTTCTTCATGGGTAAAAACTGCTCCTTTTCCAGAATTAAACAAAGGAGAATCTTCCATAATATTAATTGTTGCTGTAATTGCATCAATAGAACTACCTCCATTTTCTAAAATAGAATGCCCCTTAGTAATCGCCTCTTTTAATTTTGAAGTAAATGCATTTTCTAGCGAATCACTCATATTCTTTTTAAGAATTGTTCCTGCTCCACCATGAATAACAATTCCAAAATTTTCAGTCTTATTTATCACTTTTTCGTGCGATTTTTCGCTCTCTATATTATCGATTTTGTCATTTTTACAGCTGAAAAGCACAAATAATCCGATTAAAAGCGTTAAAATTTGTCTCATATGTTAATTTTTTTTAAGAAAATACAAGATAATCAAAAAACCCTTACAAAATAAGACCTCACAAAGAATATTTTGTAGGAAAAACATTGAAAAAAGACATAAAACATCGATGAAATGCACACAATAATCGATTAAGTGTTGTTTTTTAACATATTTTTTATATATTTGGCTCAACATCATGCCCCAAATTTGATGTCCCCGCATTATGAAACTTTTAAAAACTAGCCTACTTACTTTGGTACTTTTATGTGTAGTAACTTCTTGTTCAAAAGAAGACTCTGGAAATGTTGCTGAAGAAGTAAATTACTCAATCGATTTAAATCTTGCACAAGAAACTGATTGGGAATTTGCTGATGAAATTCTTACTCTTATAAATGAACACAGAACTTCTTTAGGTCTTTCAACTATACTTAGAGATCAACAACATGCATCTGCTTATGCTGTAGATCACACAAAGTATATGATTGAAAATGATAAAATTAGCCACGACAACTTTAGTTTCCGTAATAATGGAATGAAAAACAGAGGCGCAAAATCTGTTGGTGAAGTTGTTGCTTATGGATATACTGATGCTGAAACAGTTGTTAACGCTTGGTTAAATAGCCCATCACATAAAAGTGTAATTGAAGGTCCTTATGCGTATTCTGGCTTCGGGATAATCCAAAATTCTCAAGGACAATACTTTTTTACACAACTTTTCTATAGAAAATAAAATACTTTTTTCATCCTAAGCCTTTTTGCCGTATTTTTAAAAAATAAAAAATACGGCTATGGCTATTTTAAAACCTTTTAACTTAAATAAGTGGATAGAAGAAAACAGGGATTTGCTAAAACCTCCTGTTGCTAATAAAAACTTATATGTAAAATCTGGCGATTATATTGTAATGATTGTTGGAGGGCCAAATGCTCGGAAAGACTATCATTACAATGAAACTGAAGAGCTCTTCTATCAGTTAGAAGGTAATATTCAAGTAATTATTCAGGAAGATGGTGAGAAAAAAGTCATGGAACTTGGTCCTGGCGATATGTACTTGCATCCTGCAAAAGTACCGCATTCACCAGGAAGAGGTGAAGGCTCTATAGGTTTAGTAATAGAACGAGTTAGAGAAGGAACAGGATTTACTGACGGTCTTTTGTGGTTCTGTGATAATTGTAACCATAAGCTTCATGAAGTGTATTTCGAATTGCATGATGTTGAAAAAGATTTTCAACCACACTTTAAAGCATTTTATGCTTCAAAAGAATTACTTACTTGTGATAATTGTGGTCATGTAATGGAAACGGATCCACGCTTTTCGGACGATTAATTTCAAATAAGAAACAGCATTTCCTTCATTTATATATTTCTTTTAGATTCTTATAGGGAATCCTTACCTTTGCACCCTAATAATTAAGATTTAAAAAACAAAAATATATGTCAACTGTTGCAACTGCATTTGGAATCGAAGATGCATTAAAAAAATTAGGAGTTGAAGCTGTAAATCAAGGTACTTCAACAGGAAACAACTGGTTCTCTAGTGGTGAAGCTATTGCTTCATATTCTCCAGTAGATGGAAAACTTATCGGAAAAGTAACTACAACTACAAAAGAAGATTACGAAAAAGTGATTGAAACCGCTCAAGAAGCATTTTTATCATGGAGAACAATGCCTGCTCCACAAAGAGGAGAAATCGTTCGTCAATTTGGAAATAAATTAAGAGAATTAAAAGAACCTTTAGGTCAGTTAGTTTCTTATGAAATGGGAAAATCTTTGCAAGAAGGGTATGGTGAAGTTCAAGAAATGATCGATATCTGTGATTTTGCAGTAGGTTTATCTAGACAATTAAATGGGCAAACTATTCCTTCAGAACGTCCTGGTCACGTAATGAGAGAACAATGGCATTCAATTGGTATTGTTGGTATTATTTCAGCATTTAACTTTCCAGTAGCTGTTTGGGCTTGGAATACTGCATTGGCATGGATTTGTGGTGATGTATGTGTATGGAAAGGTTCTGAAAAAGCACCTATTTGTGCTGTTGCTTGTCAGAACATCATTGCTGGTGTTTTAAAAGAAAACAATCTACCAGAAGGAATCTCTTCTATCATTAATGGAGATTATAAAGTGGGTGAAATGATGACAACGGATACTCGTATTCCATTAATTTCTGCTACTGGATCTACAAGAATGGGAAGAATCGTTGGTGCTACTGTTGCTGAGCGTTTCGGAAAATCTTTATTAGAGTTAGGTGGAAACAATGCAATTATCATTACTCCAACTGCCGATTTAAAAGTGGTGGTTCCTGGAGCAGTATTTGGTGCTGTTGGTACATGTGGACAACGTTGTACTTCAACTAGAAGATTGATTATTCATGAATCTGTGTATAATAAAGTAAGAGATGCAATTGTTGGTGCGTATGGACAATTAACTATTGGAAATCCTTTAGATGAAAAAAATCATATTGGGCCATTAATTGATCAAGATGCTGTAAACACTTATTTAGCTGCTATCGAAAAAGCAAAAGCTGAAGGTGGAACTGTATTAGTTGAAGGTGGTGTATTAGAAGGTGAAGGATATGAAAGTGGATGCTATGTGAAGCCTGCAATTATTGAAGCTGAAAACAACTACGAGATTGTTCAACATGAAACATTTGCTCCTATTTTATATTTAATGAAATATACAGGTGAAGTTGAAAATGCTATCGATATGCAAAATGGAGTTGCTCAAGGATTATCATCAGCGATTATGACAAATGAAATGAAAGAAGCTGAAAAATTCTTATCATTTGCTGGTTCAGATTGTGGAATTGCTAATGTAAACATTGGTACTTCTGGAGCTGAAATTGGTGGTGCTTTTGGTGGTGAAAAAGAAACAGGTGGTGGACGTGAGTCTGGATCTGATGCATGGAAAGTATACATGCGAAGACAAACAAATACAACCAATTGGGGAGCAGATCTT
>JAHRWC010000117.1 GCA_019090365.1 Flavobacteriaceae bacterium | reverse complement strand
GCATGAAGAGTATTACAATAAAATCCCCAAAGATATACTGCATGATTTTAATGAATTAGAAAAAAAACTTTCAAGTGAAAATGTGCCTGTAATTAATTTTAGTCAGCATGATTATGAGAATAAATATTTTTTTAATTCCGATCATTTAAATCATGATGGGGCAACAAAATTTACAAATGAGTTAATTACTATTTTAAAGACTGAAAGATTTGAAAAATAAAATTAAAGTAGGAATTACAGGACAAGCAGGATTTATGGGAAGCCATTTATTTAATTTTCTTGGAACAAAATCTGAAGAAATTGAACTCATCAATTTTGAAAGAGTTTTTTTTGAAAATGATGATAGCTTACAAAATTTTGTAACTTCTTGTGATGTCATTGTACATTTAGCAGCCATGAATCGTCATGAAGACCCACAAGTTATTTATAATATAAATGTTGGGCTTGTAAATAAGCTTACTGAAGCTTGTAAAACATCTAATGTTTCACCTAAGATTATTTTTTCATCTTCTACACAAGAAGAAAAAGATAATTTATATGGAAATTCTAAGAAAGAAGGAAGGCAAGTTCTTGAGCAATGGGCAACTAAAAATGATGGGCAAGTAATTTCACTAGTCATTCCTAATGTTTTCGGACCTTTTGGAAAACCGTTTTATAATTCTGTAGTAGCCACATTCTGCCATCAAGTGATACAAGGTGATACCCCTACAATTCATAATGATGGAACAGTAAATTTAATATATGTGAATGAACTTTCAGAAGTGTTTTATTCTGAAATTATTTCCGAAGAGAAAAAGACTGAAAAGAAAATAGTACCACATACTGCCTCTATAAAAGTTTCTGAAATTTTAGCTTTACTGAATTCATTTAAAAGTGATTATGTAGAAAATGGAGTAGTACCAAATGTACCAAAAGACTCCTTTGATATTAATTTATTCAACACCTTTACTAGTTTTATTCCAAAGAGTTATTTTCCTAGAAAATTTACTAAACACGAAGATAATAGAGGAGCTTTTGTAGAAATCATGAGAGCCCAAACTTCAGGTCAATCTTCCTATTCTACTACAGTACCCAATATTACTAGAGGAAATCATTATCATACTCGAAAAATAGAACGTTTTGCAGTAATTAGCGGTAAGGCTTCTATAAAATGGAGAAAAGTGAATACTGAAGAAGTTTTCGAGTTTATTTTGGATGGTAAAGCACCTGCTTATGTTGACATGCCTATTTGGTTTACGCACAATATCACAAATATTGGAGATGAAGAACTTATCACCTTATTCTGGATCAATGAACCTTATGATTCTGAAGATTCAGACACCTATTTTGAAGTAGTGTAATAAGAATTTTCCTATTTAATAGGATTTCACTTTTTATGAGTATTTTTGTTAAAACTAGATAACTATTCAATGAATAAATTAAAAGTTGTAACCGTTGTTGGTACACGCCCAGAAATAATCCGTTTAGCTTGTGTAATGCAAGCATTAGATGCAAATGAAGCCATTGAACATGTTTTAGTTCATACCGGTCAAAACTATGATTATGAGCTGAATGAAATCTTTTTTGAAGATCTTGAAATTCGTAAACCAGATTATTTTTTAGAAGCAGCTGGTAAAAATGCTACGGAAACAGTTGGTAATATTCTTATTAAAATCGACCCAATTCTTGAGCAAGAAAATCCTGATGCCTTTTTAGTTTTAGGAGACACAAATTCTTGTTTATGTGCAATACCTGCAAAAAAACGAAAGATTCCTATATTCCATATGGAAGCTGGAAATCGTTGTTTCGATCAACGAGTTCCTGAAGAAACCAACAGGAAAATTGTTGACCATATATCAGATATCAATCTAACTTACAGCAGTATTGCTAGAGAATATTTATTAAGAGAAGGCTTGCCTCCAGATCGAGTTATAAAGACCGGAAGTCCTATGTTTGAAGTGCTATCAAAGTTTAAACATAAAATTGTAGGATCTAATGTATTAGAAAAACTAAATCTAAAAGAACAAGAATACTTTGTGGTTTCTGCCCATAGAGAAGAGAATATAAGTAGTGATAAAAATTTTGAAGGATTAATTACTTCATTGAATAAAATTGCTGAAACCTATAATTTTCCTGTTATTGTATCTACACATCCTCGTACTCGAAAGATGATGGATGAAAAGAATGTAAAGATTCATGAAAACATTCAGTTATTGAAGCCTTTAGGTTTTTCAGATTATAACGCGCTTCAAATGAATTCATTTGCAGTGTTATCTGACAGTGGTACAATTTCAGAAGAGTCTTCTATTTTAAATTTTTGGGCTGTAAATATTCGCGATGCACACGAACGCCCTGAAGCAATGGAAGAGGCTTCAGTAATGATGACTGGTTTAAACCCAGATAGAATCATGCAGGCTTTAGTAGCATTAAAAGCTCAAAAAAGAAATCCAGAAAGAAATTTTAGACCTGTATCTGATTACTCTATGCCTAATGTTTCAGAAAAGATGGTACGAATCATTCTTTCATATACCGATTATATTAATCGCGTAGTGTGGTCCAAATAAGATGAAGAAAAAAATACTATACCTAGCATTAGATTTCCCTAATATTGAAAAATCTAATAATTTATATACAGATTTAATGGAGGAATTTCGTGATAACGATCATGAAGTTTATGTAGTTGCACCTTCTTCAGATATAGAGAAAACTGTTTTAACAGAAGAATCTGGATTGAATGTGTTACGAGTGAAATCTATGCCTTTATTAAATGTGAATATTATAAAAAAAGGTATTGCTAATATGTTATTGCCTAAGGTTTATCTAAAAGCAATAAAAAAACATTACCAGCATATAGATTTTGATTTAATTATACTGCCAACACCACCAATTACTTTATACAAAGTTGTAAATGCTTTAAAGAAAAAAAGCAAGACACCAGTTTATTTAATATTGCGAGATATTTTCCCTCAAAATGCAGTTGATCTAGGAATGATTTCTAAAAAAGGTGCCATTTATAAGTACTTTAGAAGAATGGAAAAGAAGTTATATGCTATTTCAGATAGTATAGGGTGCATGTCTCAAGGGAACATCGATTATGTAATAAATCATAATAAAGAAATAGATTCCTCAAAATTACACTTATTAAGAAATTGGCAAAAAAAGCAAGAGTTTAACGTCATTGATAAAAATGAAGTAAAAAAGAAATTTGCTCTTGATGGAAAATTTGTAATTTTCTTTGGAGGAAATATAGGAAAACCTCAAAAAGTTGAAAATATAGTTGCTTTAGCCGAATCATTTAAAGAAAATGAAAAGGTTGTTTTTTACATCATTGGGAAAGGAACTGAAAAAGATAAACTAATTACATTAGTAAAAGAGAATCATTTAAATAATGTAATAATAAAAGACTTTTTGCCAAGAAACGAATACATTGAAATGATGCAAATTGCAGATGTTGGTTTGGTTTCTTTAGATGAAAACTTTACAATACCAAATATGCCTTCAAAAGCATTGTCTTATTTTAATGTAAATATTCCAGTAGTGGCTTTATTAGATGAGAACACTGATTTTGGAACATGGATCGAAGATGAAGTGAAAGCAGGTTTTTGGGTTTCAGCTAAAAATCCATCTTTGTTAAAAGACAAAATAGAACTATTAATAGAAGATCCTGAACAATGTAGAATCATTGGGGAAAACGGATATAATTATTTTAATGCGAATCTAAATCCTAGTGTAGCATATAAAACCATAATCAATTCAATATAGTATGTTGTATAGGTTATTATTAAAAAGAACAATAGACTTAATTTTATCCTTGATAGGATTTATTTTATTGTCACCTATATTTATTTTAGTATTACTGTTTCTATTTATTAATAATAATGGAAGTCCTTTCTTTTTTCAACAAAGACCTGGGAAAAAGGAAAAACCATTTGTCATTATCAAGTTTAAAACTATGAATGATAAAAAGG
Source organism: Flavobacteriaceae bacterium (assembly GCA_019090365.1). Taxonomy (GTDB): domain Bacteria; phylum Bacteroidota; class Bacteroidia; order Flavobacteriales; family Flavobacteriaceae; genus Marifrigoribacter. The sequence goes on along the minus strand of JAHRWC010000117.1, from coordinate 2,394 downwards.
ATACATCTGGAAATTTATTACCTGATGACAAAAGGCTTACTCCAGTAGGTAAATTTGTTAGGAAGGCTTCATTAGATGAAATTCCTCAACTATTAAATGTTATTAAAGGAGATATGAGCATCATTGGACCACGTCCATTATTAATGGAATATTTACCATTATATGATGAGATTCAAAAAACAAGGCATAATGTTAGGCCAGGAATAACAGGTTGGGCTCAAGTAAATGGTAGAAATGCTATTAGCTGGAACAAAAAATTTGAATTGGATATTTATTATGTTCAAAACATTAGTTTCTTGTTAGATATTAAGATATTTTTCAAAACAATTAAAAAAGTTATCTTTTCTGAAGATATTTCAGAAGAAGGAAGTGTAACAGTAGGAAGATTTAAAGGAAATAAATAATGGTACTTTACGGAGCAAGTGGACATGCTAAAGTTATAATCGATATACTTGAAAGAAATGGTGTTGATGATTTATATATAATTGATGATAACAATCAAATTAATAGTATAAATGATTATTCAGTACATAGAAACAATAAAGAAATAGGCGATGAAAATGTGATAATTTCTATTGGAGATAATTCAATTAGAAAAAAAATATCAGAAAACATTGGAAACAATAACTTCGGAACAGCAATTCATCCTAATTCAGTTATCGATAAAACTTCAAATATTTCAGAAGGTACAGTTGTCATGGCAAATGTTGTAATAAATTCCTCTACTTCTATTGGAAAACATTGCATACTTAATACCAATGCAGTGATAGAGCATGATTGTATAATTGAAGACTTTGTCCATATTTCACCGAGTGCGACTTTATGCGGTAATGTAACTGTTGGAGAAGGAACTCATATTGGTGCTGGCGCAACTGTAATTCCGAATGTAAAAATAGGGAAGTGGTGTACGATTGGTGCTGCTTCAGTAATATTAAACGATGTACCAGACAATGCTGTAATTTATGGTAATCCTGGAAAGATTGTAAAATATAATAATAAATAATAATGGAAGATAAAATCTGGCTTTCTTCTCCACATATGGGAGGGAATGAGTTAAGTTATATACAAAGTGCATTCGATGAAAATTGGATTGCACCTTTAGGACCAAATGTTTCAGGATTTGAAAAAGACCTTGAAGATTATTTAGGTGAAGATTCGCATGTAGCTTGTTTGTCATCCGGTACTGGAGCTATTCATTTAGCATTAGTATTGGCAGATGTTCAAAGAGATGATGAAGTAATTTGTCAGACATTTACATTTTGTGGTAGTTCAAACCCAATTGCTTATGTTGGTGCAAGACCTGTTTTTGTAGATAGCGAATTAGATACTTGGAATATGTGTCCAATTCATCTAGAAGAAGCCATTAAGGATAGAATCAAAGAAGGTAAAAAGCCAAAAGCTGTGATCATGGTTCATTTATATGGAATGCCAGCTAAGATTGATGAAATCACTGAAGTTTGTAAAAAGTACGATGTTTTTTTAATTGAAGATGCCGCAGAAGCACTGGGTTCAACCTATAAGGGTAGAGCTTGTGGAACATTTGGTGATATTTCAATATTATCCTTCAATGGGAATAAAATAATTACTACTTCTGGAGGTGGAGCATTGGTGTGTAGGAGTAAAGAAGTCAAAGAAAAGGCTATCTTTTTAGCAACTCAAGCAAGAGATAATGCACCACATTATCAACATTCAGTAATTGGATATAATTATAGAATGAGTAATATCGTAGCAGGTGTTGGAAGAGGTCAAATGGAAATTTTAGATAAGCATGTTGGTCTAAGAAGAAAGAATAATGAATTTTATAAAGATATATTTTTAAATAAAAAAGATATAAAAGTACTAGAAGAACCTACAAAAGACTATTTTAGCAACCATTGGTTATCCGTTATTCTGTTTAAAAAAACAGATGAAATGTATAATAAAGAAAAATTACGTATATTTTTGCAAAACTTTAACATAGAAAGCAGACCTTTGTGGAAACCTATGCATTTACAGCCTATCTATAAGAATGAAAAATATTATGGAGAGAATAATGCTAGTTCACTATTTGAAAAAGGACTTTGTTTACCTTCGGGTTCAAATTTAACAGAGATAGAATTAAATAGAATTAAAAAAGCAATTAATAACTGGTTAAATTAATTTACCCCCGTTTTAAAAACAACCAACTTTTATATGGGAAATAAATTACAAAGCGCATTTAAAATTATATTTTCTTCCGAAGATAATACTTTGGATATTCGGAATATTAAATACCTACCTAGATGGAGTGTGCTTTTAATAGATACTTTTCTATTATGTTGTTCTATTGTTTTAACTGCAATTATTCTTCTTGATTTAAATATTTCATATTTAAAAGTTTTAAATGTAACCCAACAAGTATTGTTAATGATAGGT
>JAHRWC010000116.1 GCA_019090365.1 Flavobacteriaceae bacterium | reverse complement strand
GTGCAAATTTAATTGCGTCTGCCATTTCTTCTTCAGAAATTTCATCCATTTCACCTTCAACCATCATTACTGAATCAGCTGAAGCTCCAATCATCATATCGATGTCAGATTCTGCTAATTGAGCTCTTGTTGGGTTAATAACGAATTCACCGTTTACACGTCCAACTCTTGCTTCAGAGATAGCACATTCAAAAGGGAAATCGGATAATTGGATTGCTGCTGATGCTGCTAAACCAGCCATTGCGTCTGGCATAACATTTTCGTCATGAGACATTAATTGGATCATCACTTGAACTTCAGAATGATAATCTTTTGGAAATAATGGACGTAATACGCGATCCACTAAACGCATTGTTAATACTTCACCATCACTAGGTCTTGCTTCTCTTTTGAAGAATCCACCTGGATAACGACCTGCAGCTGCAAACTTTTCACGATAATCTACCGTTAATGGTAAAAAATCAACTGGTGATTGTTTGTAATTGGAAACAACTGTACAAAGCATCATACATTTTCCTGATTGAACAACAACAGATCCATGTGCCTGTTTTGCTAATTTTCCTGTTTCGATAGAAATTTCTCTTCCATCACCAAGGTCTATGACCTCTTTAAAAACTTTTGGAATCATAATTTGTTTTTTTGTCTACAATTTGCAGACAGATTATACTTTGGTCTTCGTTCGAACAGTATGATCGAACGCGGTTGTGTTGTTGTGTGTAGTGTTTGACCAATGAAAAACCTATAGGTAGCTTTTCTATTTTTTTCTGAAATAACTTCAGAACTTTTAACTCATAAAAATAAAATGGGGCATAAAGCCCCATTCAATTATTACTTACGTAATCCTAATTCTTTTACTATGGCACGATATCTTAAGATATCTTTCTTCATTAAGTAATCTAAAAGAGATCTTCTTTTACCTACTAACATAACCAAAGAACGTTCTGTGTTGTAATCCTTGTGGTTGTTTTTAAGATGTCCTGATAAGTGCTCAATACGATGTGTAAACAACGCAATTTGTCCTTCCGCAGAACCGGTATCATTTTTTGATTTTCCGTGTTTTGCAAAAAGCGCTTCTTTTTTTTCTGGTGTTAAATACATTCCAATATTTATTTAAATGATTTTTATGTACAGACTACCGCTATGGTAATCAGGCGGCAAAAATACAAAATCTTATTAATAATTTTAAAATAATAGCAGTTTTTATTATTTTATGTATGATTTCAAACTTTTTTACGTTTTTATAGTCATAGTATTATCAATAATAAAACTTAAGAGATATGAAAGTATTTACAAACAACACAAAGTTATTAATGTTTTTAATTATTAGTGTATTATTTATTTCCTGTAGTAGCGATGATAATGATGATGTTATTGAAGACGATAATTTATCAATAGAAGATACTACAAGAGCTGCGCAAGTAGATAATATTGTTGAAAATTCACTAAATATTATGGAAAATGGATATGTAGAATCTGAAGAAGGAAGAGCTTCTATGGTTACATTTTTTCCAGCTTGTACTACAATTACTATAAATCCTGATGGAGCAGGAGGAGGAATGATTGTTCTTGACTTTGGTGATTCATGTACCTTAAATAATGGAAGTGTAGTATCGGGTAAAATTAATTTAACCTATAATGCCATAGTTAATGGTTCAAGAACTATTCAATATAACTACGAAAATTTCACCTATAATACTCATGGAGTTTCAGGTGGAGGGACTGTGTTACGTGAAATAGAAAATGATAATGGAAATCCTCAATCTACAGTCAATGAAACAATAACTGTTAATTTATCTAATACAGATATTACAGCTACTCGTGAAGCTTTCAGAATTGCTGAATGGACAGAAGGTGTTGGAAGTGGAACATGGACTGATAATGTCTATAGTGTTACTGGAAATTGGGAAACTACTTTTTCTAATGGATTTTCAAGAAGTGGAGAAGTAATAACACCATTAATAAGAAAACTATCTTGTATTTATTTAGTGAGTGGAAGAATTGAAATTACACAACAATTACTTACAGGAGCAATTGATTTTGGAGATGGTGAATGTGATAACTTAGCAACATTAATTTTTAATGGCCAAGAATTTCCAATTATAATAGGAGGTTAATTTTAACCCTATTTCATATAAAAAAAAGCTACTCATTTGAGTAGCTTTTTTTATTATGCATTAACTTTTCTAAGAGGTCGATTTAATATTAAATCTAAATATTGATTTATTCTTAGTTTTAAATCTTTTCGATGAGTGATAAAATCTAAAAACCCATGCTCTTGTAAAAACTCAGCTCTTTGAAACCCTTCTGGAAGTTCTTTTCCAGTTGTATCTCTTACAACTCTAGGTCCAGCGAAAGCAACAAGGGCTCCAGGTTCACTTATATTGATATCACCTAGCATTGCAAATGAAGCAGTTGTTCCACCGGTTGTTGGATCAGTACATAAAGAAATGTAAGGAACCTTGGCTTCAGCTAACTGTGCTAATTTCACACTAGTTTTAGCTAATTGCATTAAAGATAATGCAGCTTCCATCATTCGGGCTCCACCACTTTTTGAAATTATCATTAAAGGTATTTTTTTCTTCAATGAATATTCTGCAGCTCTAGCTATTTTTTCACCAACAACACTTCCCATTGATCCACCTATAAAACCAAAATCCATACATGCAATTACAAGATCTTCTCCCATAGATTTACCTACAGCAGTTCTTACAGCATCATTTAGTTTTGTTTTTTCAGTTGCATCTTTAAGACGTTGAGTGTACTTTTTTGTATCCTCAAATTTTAAAGGATCTTTAGATGTTATGTCCTTATCAAATTCAGTAAACTTATTATCATCAAATAATATTTCGAAATATTCTTTGCTTCCAATACGAACATGATAACCGTCTTCTGGACTTACATAAAAGTTTTGTTCTAACTCTTTTGTGTCTATTACTTTTCCAGTAGGGGATTTATACCAAAGTCCTTTAGGAACATCTTTTTTATCTTCTGTAGGAGTGTGAATTCCTTTTTTAGTTCTTTTAAACCAACTCATAATTTATAATTTTGGTTATAATGTATTTACGTTGTTTAGATCTTCAAATGCTTGTTCTAGTCTTTTTCTAAAAGTAGACTCTCCTTCACGCAACCATTTTCTTGGATCATAATACTTTTTATTAGGAAGTTCATCTCCTTCAGGATTACCAATTTGGGTTCTAAGGTAATCAATATTTGTATTCATATAATCACGAATACCTTCATTATAGGCAAATTGTAAATCTGTATCTATGTTCATTTTTACAACTCCATAGCCAATTGCTTCTCTAATTTCAGCAAGTGTAGATCCACTTCCGCCGTGAAAAACAAAATCGATTGGATTATGTCCTGTATTGTATTTTTTCTGAACGAATTCTTGTGAATTTTTTAAAATAATTGGTGTAAGCTCAACATTTCCTGGTTTATATACTCCATGAACATTTCCGAAAGCAGCAGCAATTGTAAATTGATCACTTACTTTCATTAATTCTTCATAAGCATAAGCAACTTCTTCAGGTTGTGTGTACAATTTTGATGAGTCAACATCACTATTGTCAACACCATCTTCTTCACCACCAGTAATACCTAATTCTATTTCTAAAGTCATGCCTATTTTAGACATTCTTTCTAAATAACTTTTACATATTTCAATATTTTCTTCGATAGGCTCTTCGGAAAGATCTATCATATGAGAACTATAAAGCGGTTTCCCAGTTTCTTTAAAATATTCTTCACCAGCATCCATCAATCCATCAATCCACGGTAATAGTTTTTTAGCACAATGATCTGTATGAAGAATTACAGTTGCTCCATATGTCTTAGCTAATTCATGAATATGTTTTGCTCCAGCAACACCACCAGCAATTGCAGCTTTTTGGTTTTCATTTGAAAGGCCTTTACCTGCATTAAAATGAGCTCCTCCATTTGAAAATTGAATAATAACAGGAGAATTTAAGGCAGCAGCAGTTTCTAAAACAGCATTGACGCTACTAGACCCAATTACATTGACAGCGGGTAATGCAAAACCTTTTTCTTTTGCATATTGATGTATTTTTTGAACTTCTTTACCGGTAGCAACTCCAGGTTGTATTGAATGACTCATTAAGTTTAATTTTAAGCAAAAATAATAAATAAAAGTATTAAAAAGGGTAGTTAATACCTATGTTATAAACAGCATTTCCAAAATTATAATCTTTAATCCATCTTTCCCCTTCTAGCCTAGCAGGATCGTAGGTTTTAAATCCTACATCTAGACGTAATACAAAAAACCCAAAATCATATCTTAACCCCAATCCAGAGGCAACTGCAATGTCTTTAAGATCTGTTAAGCTTGTAAAACGAGATGCTTCATCATTTACATTATCCATTGCATTCCAAATATTTCCAGCATCAACAAAAAATGCACCTTTTATTGCCCCAATAATTGTATACCTGTATTCAACGTTAAAAGCTAATTTTAAATTTGCCTCATTAAACTCATTGATACTACCACTACTTCCAGGGCCTAAATCATATGGTTTCCATCCTCTATTATCATTCGCGCCTCCAGCAAAATAACTACGAGTAAAAGGAATACTATTGCTATTACCATAAGGAATTGCTATTCCAGCAAAACTTCGAAAAGCTAAAATATTATTGTGATCTAAATCCCAATGTTTAATATATTCGCCCTCTACTTTTACATATTGCGAAAAGGTAACCCCCAAAATATTATAATTTCCGTTGTTGTTTTTTTCTAAGCCTGCAATGTTTGAAATACCCCTTAGTAAGTTTCCAACCGACTCTAATTTTCCACGAATTCTTGAAAAACTATTGTCGTTAATATTTTCGCGCGTATCTCTGGTCCAAGCAAAACTGGTGGCAAATATTAAGTTGTCTTCTGTTAATCTGTTTTTTCGCTCATCAATATTTCGAATCGTTTCGTAATCGGTAGATGTTTTTGGAATTCCAGTAATAGTACCTTCTTTTGCTTCAGAAATAAAACTATTAGCACCATTAGGAATGGAAAGATTGATGTCATTGTTAGTGTCAATTGTGTAGTAATCTGGATTTCTGTCTCTTATACACATCTGACGCTGCCGACGAAGCTAGAAGTGTAGATCTCGG
>JAHRWC010000115.1 GCA_019090365.1 Flavobacteriaceae bacterium | reverse complement strand
CAATCGATAATGGAAATTGGTTTTCATACCATGCAATTTTATTATCACTAATTGATGCTGATAGTACATCTTTATCTCCATCTCCATCTAGATCTTCTGCATATACATAAGTAGCAACATCAACATCAGTACTAATTAATTGTTGAGTTCCAAAAGATCCATCGCCATTTTCGTTCTCATACCAAGCAATTTTATTATCAAATTCTGAAGAAGAAAGTATATCAAAATCTCCATCATTATCTGCATCGACAACATAAATAGAAGAAACGATATCAATTTCTGTACTTACTAAATTTTCAGGACCAAATGTTCCGGCACTATCTGTGTTTTCGAACCAAGCTATTAAATTATTGTCACGTTGTGAGGCAACAATATCTACATCACCATCATCATCTATATCTTCTGCCTGAAATGTTCTAAATCCATTAGAGTTAAGAGCAATAGATTGATGGTCGCCAAAATTTCCTTGACCATCAAGATTCTCATGCCAATAAATACCTTCAGCTCTTGCTATAACTACATCCATATCATTATCATTATCTATATCTGCAGCGTCAATATCTAGAAAAGTAGTTCCACCATTGATATATATATATTGTTCAGGTCCATATGTACCATTTCCATCTAGGTTTTCTAACCAGAATACTTCAGCATCAGAATGTATAAGCACATCCAAATCATTGTCACCATCTAAATCATGAAAAGCAGCCATGTTTCCATCATTGCTTATAATTTGTTGTGAAGCAAAATTACCATTACCATCTGTGTTTTCGAACCAAGATATAAAGTCATCACCTCCAGATGTTGCCCATATATCCATATCACCATCTCCGTCTAAATCTTCTGCAAAAGCTAAATAGATATCTGTACTACTAGTTAAAAATTGAGGTGCTCCAAAATTACCAGCGCCGTCCATATTTTTATACCAAGCTACCTTATCATCCTCAACAGAAGCAGATATAACATCAATCTTTTGATCTCCGTCCAAATCTGCTGCAAATACACAGGTAGGTTCACTAACTGCTGTAGTAATTATTTGTTGATCACCAAATTGCGCTTGAGTTGATAAAATTGAACAAAAACTTATGATGAAACATAATGAAATAGTAGTAAAATTATTCATATCTGATTATTTTATTTAAATATATTAAAAATGATGACAAAACAAAAAACTCCCTCATTAAAAGAGGGAGTTTTAAAATTTATTGTAAAAATCTTAGATTAAGCGTTTTGTTTTTTTATTAAATTTAAAGCAGAACCCATACGATACCATTCTATCTGAGAATCGTTATATGTATGATTTAACATTAGAGTATCTTTACTTCCATCACTATGAATAACTTCTAAAGTAAGTTGTTTTCCAGGAGCAAAACTTGAAATATCGACAAAGTTAAAAGTATCGTCCTCTTGGATTAAATCATAATCAGATTCAGTTGCAAAGGTAAGACCTAACATTCCTTGTTTCTTAAGGTTTGTTTCATGAATTCTTGCAAAAGATTTTACTATTACTGCAGCTACGCCTAAGTGACGAGGCTCCATAGCAGCATGTTCTCTTGAAGAACCTTCACCATAATTATGATCTCCAACAACGATTGTCATAACACCTTCAGCTTTATATGCACGAGCAGTTTTTGGTACCGCATCATACTCTCCATTCAACTGGCTCTTTACAAAGTTAGTCTGTTTGTTATAAGCATTCACTGCTCCAATTAAACAGTTGTTAGAAATATTATCTAGGTGTCCTCTATAACGTAACCATGGTCCCGCCATAGAAATATGATCTGTAGTACATTTCCCAAATGCTTTTATTAGTAATTTAGCTCCTTGTAACTCTTCATCTTGAATAGGCACAAACGGGGTTAATAATTGAAGTCTTTCAGAAGTATCACTTACTTTCACTTCAATTCCACTTCCATCTTCAACAGGCTCTAAATACCCATTATCTTCAACTTCAAATCCTTTTTCAGGAAGTTCCATTCCTTGAGGTGGATCTAATTTTACTTCTTCACCATTATCATTAATCAACGTATCATTCATCGGATCGAAATCAAGACGGCCAGCAATTGTAATTGCAGCAATCATTTCAGGAGAACCTACAAAAGCATGCGTATTTGGATTACCATCCGCTCTTTTTGAAAAGTTTCTATTGAATGAATGAACAATAGTATTTTTTTCTTCACCTTTTAAATCACTACGATCCCATTGACCAATACAAGGTCCACAAGCATTGGTAAATATTTTAGCATCTAAGTTTTCAAAAACAGATAAAATACCATCACGTTCAGCAGTATAACGAACTTGTTCAGATCCCGGGTTAATTCCAAAGTCAGCCTTCGTAGTTAAACCTTTATCTATAGCTTGCTGAGCAATCGATGCTGCACGGCTTAAGTCTTCATATGATGAGTTAGTACAAGAACCAATTAATCCCCAATCAACTTTTATAGGCCAATCGTTTTCTTTTGCTTTTTCTCCTAATTGTCCAACTGGTGTTGCTAAATCTGGAGTAAAAGGCCCATTAAGATGTGGACGTAAATCAGTTAAATTGATTTCAATTACTTCATCAAAATATTGTTCTGGATTTGCATATACTTCATCATCACCTGTTAAGTATGGACGAATTTCATTTGCAGCATCAGCAATATCTGCTCTATCGGTAGCACGTAAAAATCGTTCCATAGAATCATCGTAACCAAATGTAGAAGTAGTTGCTCCAATTTCAGCACCCATATTACAAATAGTTCCTTTTCCTGTACAAGATAAGTTTTTAGCTCCAGGTCCGAAATATTCAACAATAGCACCTGTTCCACCTTTTACAGTAAGAATTCCAGCCACTTTTAAAATTACATCTTTAGCTGCAGTCCAACCATTTAATTGACCTGTTAATTTGATACCAATTAATTTTGGAAATTTAAGTTCCCAAGGCATTCCTGCCATTACATCAACAGCATCAGCTCCACCAACTCCAATAGCTACCATTCCTAATCCACCTGCATTTACAGTATGAGAATCTGTACCGATCATCATTCCTCCAGGGAAAGCGTAGTTTTCTAACACTACTTGATGAATAATACCAGCTCCAGGTTTCCAAAATCCAATTCCGTATTTATCTGAAACTGATTCTAGAAAATTAAACACTTCATTACTCGTTTCGTTGGCTCTTTTTAAATCTGGCTTCGCACCTTGTTTTGCTTGGATAAGATGATCACAATGTACCGTAGTTGGTACAGCAACCTTTTGTTTTCCGGCTTGCATAAATTGCAATAAAGCCATTTGTGCAGTAGCATCCTGACAGGCAATTCTGTCTGGAGCAAAGTCAACATAATCTTTACCGCGAGTAAAAGCTTTAGAAGCTTTACCGTCCCAAAGGTGATTGTATAATATTTTTTCTGAAAGTGTTAAAGGTCTTCCGACAATGTTACGTGCTGTATCCACACGCTCTGTCATTTGAGCATACACTTTTTTAATCATATCGATATCGAATGCCATAAATTTTTGTGTTTTTGAAAGAAATGCAAATTTACAAAATCTATCAGAAATTACAAAATATTTACTAAAAAGGTGTTATTACTAATTTTTAATTGTTAAATAATGAAAATTTTTGAATATTCTTGATAAAATTGCAGTATTTAGTTAAAATATTATCAAATTAACAATATCGAAAGTGCAAAATGGGAATTATAAATCTAAATTAAAAGGGTTTTAAAACAAGCTTTGAATAATTTCCTCAATACTTAATCCTTCAGCTTCTGCTTTATAGTTTTTTATTAATCGGTGGCGTAGAATTCCAGTTGCTACTTTTTGAACATCTTCAATATCTGGAGAAAATTTACCATGAAATGCAGCGTGAGTTTTTGCACTTAGAATTAGATTTTGAGATGCTCTTGGACCTGCACCCCAGTCTATATATTTTTTCACAATTTCTGGTGCTGCTTGACTATTTGGTCTCGTTTTTCCAACTAATGTTACTGCATATTCTATTACATTATCAGCTACAGGAATTTTTTGAATTAACTGTTGATACTTTAAAATTTCTTCAGCTGAGAATAATGGATTGATTACTGGATTTGCACCTATAGTTGTTGTTTTAACTACTTCAACTTCTTCAGCAAAAGAAGGATACTTTAGGTTAATTGCAAACATAAAACGGTCTAACTGAGCTTCAGGCAAAGGATAAGTACCTTCTTGTTCAATTGGGTTTTGAGTTGCTAATACAAAATAAGGGCGATCTAACTTGTAAGTATGACCTGCAACTGTTACTGCTCTTTCCTGCATGGCTTCTAATAATGCAGCTTGTGTTTTTGGAGGAGTTCTATTAATTTCATCAGCAAGAATAATATTAGAAAAAATAGGCCCTTTAATAAATTTAAAATCTCTATTCTTATCTAATATTTCAGAACCCAAAATATCACTTGGCATTAAATCTGGAGTAAATTGAATACGTTTAAAATCCAATCCTAATGTTCTAGCTACAGTATGAACTAATAATGTTTTTGCTAAGCCAGGTACGCCAATAAGTAAAGCATGACCTCCAGAAAACACAGACAATAAAACTTGTTCTACAACATCATCTTGTCCAACAATAATCTTCTTGATTTCTTGTCGTAAGGCATTGTATCTTTGAACTAGTTCCTTTATTGCTGCTACGTCTGACATATATACAATTTTACTTCTTTAACCAATTACTTGAAAACTTACAATCTGAATAATCTTCATTGACATTTATATAAGTGTCCTTGATTTTGGTGTTTTGCCATGTTTCTATAGCACGTAATTGCTTTTCTTTAAGAGCAAGTTCTTTAATTTTTTCGTAATCTTTCACATAATCTGAAGGATGTTCATCTATACGATTTGTAATCGTTAATAACTTAAACATACTTTTACCTGATCTGTCTCTATCCGTATACACTTTTGAAACTTCACCTTCTTTTAAATTATATACTTGAGCACTCAAGGTTGGATCCATTTTAGTAAGATCAAATTTTGTATCGAAACTAACTGGATTTACTAATTGTCCTCCGTTATTTCTAGTTTCTTTTTCTGTTGAGAACTTCCTTGCTGCATCGGCAAAGGTGATATCACCAGCAACAATATTTGTTCTAATTGAATCTATTTTTACACGTGCTTTGTCAATTGTTCCTTGAGATACATCAGCAAATAATAATACGTGTCTTACATCAACTTCTTGACCTTTTATTTTTTCAACATAAAGAATATGATATCCAAATTCTGTTTCAAAAGGTTCACTTACCTCTCCTTCTAATAATGAAAAAGCGTTGTCTTTAAATTCCTTTGCCATTGGTCCATTACGTTTAATGCCTTTGTATAAACCACCTTTAGATGCAGATCCAGGATCTTTAGAATACAAAACAGCTTTGGTTGCAAATGTTGATCCATTTTCTACAACATCAATACGCATTTCATTAAGTTGATCAATAACCTTTTGTTTAGCTTCCTCAGTAATTTCTGGTTCAATTATTATTTGTGCTACTTCAAGTTCAGCACCAAATACAGGGCGGTCATTTTCAGGAATTGAATAGAAAAAAGCTCTTACCTCTTCTGGTGTAACTTCAACTTCTTCAACAATTTTTCGTTGCATTTCGCCAGCTAACTTAATAGTTTTATTAACCTCAAAAAGATCTTTTCTTAGCTCAGCAATAGAATTTTTGCGATAGTATTTAGCAACTTTTTCTTCATTACCTAATTCGCCAATCATGTATTGAATTTGTTGTTCGATTTGACCATTCACCTCATCATCTGAAACCATAATACTATCTAGTTTCGCATGGTGAGCGTATAGTTTATCTTCCATCAACTTCCCTAATAATTGACAACGAGTAATGTCTTCAATTGAAATACCCTGTGATGATAATTCTAAATAACTTTTATCAATATCGCTATCTAAAATCACATATTCTCCAATTACAGCACTAATTCCTTCAGCTTTATATCTTTTAAAAGGCTTTATTGTATCGTTAGCAGCATTTGTATTTTCAGTTGATAATAACTCATTACTTTTAGCTACTCCAGTACTATCCACAGTAACAACTTCTTGTGAAACTACTACGGCATGTGTAAAAACTAATACTAAAAATAATAGCTTACTGATTTGTATAGATTTCAAATTTTTTATTTTTAAGTGCATCTTTTGTTATATCTCTTTCAAGATTTTTAATAAGTTCTAATTTTCTTTTATTTAATATTATTTGCTTAATGGTAGGCTCTACATAGATTAATGGAGCTATGTCGTTCGTCAATAATATATCTTCAATTTTCACCAAATATACTCCTAATGAGTCTTGTAATTGTGTAAAATTTGAT
>JAHRWC010000114.1 GCA_019090365.1 Flavobacteriaceae bacterium | reverse complement strand
ATTATTTTAAAATCAAAAACAATACCAAGAGAAAGTTTAGCTTTGTTTTTTCGACATTTAATTATATGCGACATTTAATTTTAATATTATTTCTACCTTTTTTATCATTTAGTCAATCTATTTATAATGATATCGAAGTATTATTTCAGAATAAAGAATATGTAAAAGCCGAAAGTATTTTACAAGACTTTATAAGTAAACAACCACTAGATTTAAAAGCAAATGAATTATTAGGTGATGCGTATGGACATCAAGAAAAGTGGGATAAAGCAATTTTTCAGTATAAATTTTTAGTTGAAAAAAATAATGCAAATGCTAATTATCATTATAAGTATGGAGGTTCACTAGGGATGAAGGCTTTATCTGTCAATAAATTAAAGGCTTTAACATTAATTGGAGACATTAAAAAAGAATTTCATGCTGCAGCAAACTTAGATCTTCAACACATTGAATCTCGATGGGCATTAGTAGAATTATACATGCAACTACCCGGTATTTTAGGAGGTAGTAAAAAGAAATCCTTACAATATGCCGATGAATTATATTCACTTTCTCCTGTGGACGGACTTTTGGCAAAAGGATATGTTTATGAATACGATAAACAACCGAAGTTGGCCGAAGAGAACTATAAGAAAGCCATAAAAGTAGGAGGTTCTCTTACTTGTTTTGAAAAATTAACAAGTTTGTATGAGAAAGAGAATCAGCCTCAAAAAGCAATTCAGAATATTGAAAAAGCAAGGGATAAATTTCAACGAAATGCTTTGCATTATCAAATAGGTAAAGTGTGTGCAGATTACAATTTGCAACTAGACAAAGGCGTGAAATGTTTAACTACTTATATCGATAATTATACGGTAAAAGATGGTGTTCCTTTGCAATGGGCGTATTATCGATTGGCTCAGATTTTTAAACATAAAAACGATAAGAAAAATGCTTTAAAATGGATCGATAAAGCATTAGCGTTTAAATCTGATTTTGATCCTGCATTCGAATTTAAATCACAAATATTAAAAATGTAATTTGGGCGTTCCCATTTTTTTATTAAAAATGGTCAGGCCATTCGTTGTATCTTTTTTAGATTAAAAATCTTAAAAAGGATGCCACTTCTGTCCTTAACGCAAATCAAAATAACTTGCTTATAAATTAGAAGATTGTCTCTTTTAATTTATGTGTCAATACGTATCTTTACACAAACTTTATTTGGAGCATGAATATACATTTTATAGCCATTGGTGGAAGTGCAATGCACAATTTGGCACTAGCATTACATTTAAAAGGAGATCTCATAACTGGAAGTGATGATGAAATTTTTGAACCTTCAAAAGGTAGGTTGGAAGCTAGAGGTTTATTGCCTAATGAATTTGGTTGGTTTCCTGAAAAAATCACTAATAAAATAGATGCTATTGTTTTAGGAATGCATGCTAAGGCAGATAACCCTGAATTATTAAAAGCACAAGAATTAGGAATAAAAATATATTCGTATCCAGAGTTTTTATATGAGCAATCAAAAAATAAAACGAGAGTTGTAATAGGAGGTTCTCATGGTAAAACTACCATTACTTCTATGATTTTGCATGTTATGCATTATCACGACAGAGAAGTAGATTATATGGTAGGAGCACAGTTGGAAGGTTTTGATGTAATGGTGAAATTGACTGAAGAAAATGATTTTATTGTTTTAGAAGGCGATGAATACTTAAGTTCACCTATTGATAGAAGACCAAAATTTCATCTATACCAACCTAACATTGCTTTAATCAGTGGAATTGCATGGGATCATATCAATGTATTTCCAACATTTGAAGGCTATGTAGATCAATTCAGCATTTTTGTAGATTCGATTGTTAAAGGAGGAAGTATTACCTATAATATAGAAGATGCTGCAGTAAAAGAAGTAGTAGAAGCTTCAGAAAATACCATTCGTAAATTTCCGTATCACACACCAGAGTATTCAGTGGATAATGGAACAACATTATTAGAAACAGAAGATGGTCCAATGCCAATTGAAGTTTTTGGAAAACACAATCTAAATAATTTAGCAGGAGCAAAATGGATTTGCCAACAGATGGGGATTGATGAAAACGATTTCTACGAAGCCATTTCAACCTTTCAAGGGGCAAGTAAACGATTAGAAAAAATAGCTGAAAGTTCAACTTCTGTAGCCTATAAAGATTTTGCTCATTCACCTTCAAAAGTAGAAGCAACTACAAATGTTGTGAAAAATCAATTTCCAAATAGAAAACTAATTGCTTGTTTAGAGTTGCATACCTATAGTAGTTTAAATCCTGAGTTTTTAACCGAATATAAAGGAGCTTTAGATGCTGCCGATATTGCTGTTGTTTTTTACTCACCACATGCGGTAAAAATTAAAAAATTGAAAGCAATAAGTATCCAACAAATTGCAGATGCTTTTCAACGGGATGATTTAATTATCTATACTGATCCAAAAGGGTTTAAAGATTTTTTATTCTCTCAAGAATTTAAAGAAAGCTCATTATTGTTAATGAGTAGTGGTAATTATGGAGGTTTAGATTTCAAAGAAGTGAAAGAATATGTAATTTAGAAGATGCTTAATAAGGGTTTTTTAAGAAACAGATATCAAACAACTCACTCGACACGACGAATATGGATTAGTGTATTTTTTGGGTTGGTTACAGCATTAGGCGTTTATTTTTTATTTACATTTTTTAGAGACATCTTTCGAGTAATGGAATTTAGTATTAGTAATGGCCCATTACTAATTGATTCATCAGAACGATTTTGGCAAAATATAAATTTCGCTATGCTATCTGTAGTGCTCGGAAATTCGATATTTCTAGGGTATCTTTTTAAAAGGCCGATAAAGTCAAAGATGGCTAATTATAAAAGGCTCACGATTCAAAATGACCAAACTTTTTTTGGCTTTAATTTCTTTTATGTGTTCTTTAAAATGTTTTTGCTGTTTGGAATCTTTGCAGCGTCTAATTTTGATTATAAATTATTTTCAAATTACACTGAACTCTTTATTTTACTGTCAATTGCAATATATTTAGAAAGCTGGAAAACCATTTTATTGTTGTATAGAACTAAAGTGTACAAATACATTCTATTAAATGTGTTGGTCCTTATCGCTTTAATATTTGTTTTAGGTAAAATTTCAGTATTGGACACTAAAAAAATAGATGCGTTACTTTTGGACAATAATCCTAGAATAGAATTACCAACATCTTCATTTCACACTGAAAAATGGAATCCTTCGTGTTTTATTAAAATAGTTGAAGAAGATGATACTATAAAATATTTTGTTGATGATTTAGAGTTAAGTTTTGAAGAATTACCAAAAAGACTAAATGAAAATAGAAGGTTTCATTATACATATAATCTTCAAGTTTATTTGTTAGCACCCTATAATATTTCAATTTCAGAAATTATTAAATTAGAGAAATTATTATTTATAAATAATAATTTACGTGTGAAATATATTATTCCTGTCTCTTATACACAT
>JAHRWC010000113.1 GCA_019090365.1 Flavobacteriaceae bacterium | reverse complement strand
TTTTTGAACATATTCTTCTCCTTTTAATTTTGAAGCACCATATACATTGATTGGATTGGTTTGATCATCTTCAGAATAAGAGGCCCCCTTTTTTCCATCAAACACATAATCTGTAGATACATGAATTAAAGTTGTATTTGTTTTCGCACAAACATCAGCTAGATTTTTTAAAGCCTCTGCATTGGTTTGAAATGCCTGATCTGGCTCGCTTTCTGCTTTTTCAACATTGGTGTATGCTGCAGTATTGATACAATAATCAAAATGGTTTTGATCAAAAAATTGACGTACCACTTCAACAGTATCAATATTTAATTCATCTCTAGAAACAAAATGAAATTCATGCAAAGGAAAGTTGATGGCAGCATCTTTTATACACCTTCCTAACTGTCCATTTGCTCCTGTAACTAATACTTTTTTCATGCAATAACCTCCTTAAAAGTAGGAAGAATTATATCTTTTTCTGAAATAATAAAATCTTCCTTCGGAAGATGCCAATTAATGGATAAGGTTGCGTCATTAAAGATGATTCCGCTTTCTGAATCCTTATGATAATAATTATCACATTTATATGAAAAAACTGAACGCTCCGAAAGTGTAATAAATCCATGAGCGAATCCTTTTGGAACAAAAAGTTGCTTATGCTCAATATCATCTAGAATTATAGAAAACTGTTCTCCAAAAGTTTCAGAATCTTTCCGAAGATCAACCACAACATCTAATACTTTACCTAAAAGTACTCGTACCAACTTGGATTGGGCAAATTCACCCGTTTGAAAATGTAATCCTCTAATAACTCCATACGATGAAGCTGATTGATTGTCCTGAACAAAATCTATATCTAAATTGGTTACTTCATTGAATCTTTTTTCATTATAAGATTCGTAAAAAAGACCTCTTTCATCTTTATAAACAGAGGGTTCAATAATAAAACAGTCTTTTAATGGAGTTTGTATTAATTTCAAATCTAATCTTTTATGTATAAATGTTTACCGTAGCCACTTTTTAAAAGAGGTTCTACAATCTTATTTAGTTGTTCTTTGTTAATATAGCCCATTTGATAGGCTGCTTCTTCAATAGAGCCAATTTTTAAACCCTGTCTTTCTTCAATTACCTCAACAAATTGTGCCGCTTGCATTAAAGAGGCGAACGTTCCTGTATCTAACCAAGCTGTTCCTTTATCTAGGATACTCACATTTAATTTTCCTTTTTGCAAATACACATTATTAACATCGGTAATTTCTAATTCTCCTCGATGACTGGGTTGAATATTTGAAGCTATTTCAACAACACTATTGTCATAAAAATAGATTCCTGGGACCGCAAAATTAGATTTTGGGTTTTCAGGTTTTTCTTCAATAGAAAGTGCTTTTCCATCGTTATCAAATTCAACAACACCATATCTTTCTGGGTCTTGTACATGATATGCGTAGATTATTCCACCTTCAGGATTATTATTAGATTGTAATAATTCTTTTAAACCTGAACCGTAAAAAATATTATCCCCCAGAATTAAAGCTACTTTATCGTTACCTATAAATTCTTTTCCTATAATAAATGCTTCTGCTAAACCATTCGGGTTTTCTTGAACAGCATATTCAAAAACACAACCGTATTTTTCACCATTCCCAAGTAATTTTTTAAATAATGGTAAATCCTGAGGAGTAGAAATAATTAATATTTCTTTAATACCAGCATACATTAAAGTTGACAAAGGATAATATATCATCGGTTTGTCATACACAGGCATTAATTGTTTACTTACTGCCAAAGTTAATGGATGTAATCTGGTTCCAGATCCACCTGCTAAAATAATTCCCTTCATAATTGATCTTTATTATTTAAATACCACTCAATGGTTTTTTTAATACCGCTTTCAAAATTTTCATCTGCTTTCCAACCCAATTCATTTTCAATTTTAGAAGCGTCAATAGCATATCTAAAATCATGTCCAGGGCGATCAGTCACAAAAGTGATTTGTTCTATGTATTTAGAATTTTTTGGTTCTAGTTCATCTAAAAGACTACAAATAGTATGAGCGATGTATAAATTCTCCCTTTCATTACGCCCTCCAATATTATAGGTTTCTCCTAATCTTCCAGTATCTAAAGTTAATTTAATACCTGTACAATGATCTAATACATACAACCAATCTCTAACATTTTTACCATCTCCATAAATTGGAATTGGTGCTCCCGAAATAGCTTTTCTTATTATCGTCGGAATTAATTTTTCCTTATGTTGATGTGGACCATAATTATTAGAACAATTAGTGGTCACAACAGGCATTCCGTAGGTATGAAAATAACTTCTTACAATAAAATCTGAGGCTGCTTTAGAAGCACTATAAGGGCTATTTGGTGCATATGAAGTATCTTCAGTAAACAAACCTGTTTCGCCTAAAGTTCCGTAAACCTCATCGGTTGAAACATGTAAAAAACGAGCCGAATTATATTCCTCTTTTAATTGGTTTGGTCCATTCATCCATAAATTATAGGCAGCATGTAATAAATTAAATGAACCTACAATATTTGTTTGAATAAAAGCACCTGGTCCTGTGATTGAATTATCCACATGAGACTCGGCTGCAAAATGAACTACTTTATTAAATTGATGTTCCTTGAAAAGATCATTTACTAATGACTCATTACAAATATCTCCTTTTACAAATGTGTAGTTTTTATGATCAGAAATAGCTTCTAAATTCTTTAAATTTCCAGCATAAGTTAGGTTGTCTAAGACCACAACTTCGTCTTGATAATTTTCAAGAACATATTGCACATAATTTGAACCTATAAACCCTGCGCCTCCTGTTATTAATACTTTATTGTTTCCCAAAATATATTTTTAGATTAGTCTAAAATCTGATTTAACATCTTTTCTGTGATCAAATACGTTGGCTTTACGCCTGATGTTCCTAATCCTCCAGAAGCTAAAGTGCTTCCAGTTTCTAATGGATTATCTGACGCATAATATGCATATTGAACTTTAACTTTCGGACTTATACTTCCTCTTATTTTTGATGCAGATTGTATTGCTTTTTGATAATGTGCACCTTCCATTTCAAGTCCAATTACATTCCATGTTGACTCATGGAAAAAACGTAAAATATCTCGATTCTGTAATGAAGTTCCTAACACGGTTATCATTGCTCCCTTACATATTTTTACATCATCATTCTCAAAATGTGATTTTTTAAGCATGTTCTTAAATGGATAATTGTCTGCTGTTCCTTCAAAAACATGTGAAGAAGGAATCATAATATCACCCTTTCCTCCTTCTAAAATACCAGCTTTTCCCATGATAGAAACAGAAACAACATTTAAAAAATGGCGTTTATTCTCGTTATCTTCATAAGGTTTTAAAAGCTCATCCATAGATTCGAATGCTTGCTCTCCAAATGCATAATCCATAACAATTATCACTGGTTTTTCTTCCGTGGCAATAGTGGGATCTTTTGTTGTAAAAGGATTTATTGGTAATTTCTCTGTATCTATTATCTGAACATTAATATTTGCTCCACTTGTATCTTTAATATATGTAAGTCCATTTTTAGCAGCAAGGTCCATTACCTTTTTTCTCATCTTTGAATTTGAATCGCTACTTAACATTTCATAGATTTCCATCGATGAATGTTTTTTATATTCAACAGTTAAAGCAGCTGGAGAATATAAAGTATTCATTACACTATGCATATTAGCACTTATGATGTGTAAAGGTCTTTCAAGTAAATTTTGATTGCTCAATGTTTCTTTAATAGTATAAGCCCATCGTTCACCATGAATGTGATGTCCTAAACGTTCTCTAAGTACAGGAGTAAATGTAATAATACGTTTCTCATTACTTACAACTTCATCGATTGCTAATTTTCCTAAATAATAGATGATATATAAGAATCTATGTTCATTTGTTTTTGAAGCAAAACTTGAATATACCTCAGTCACTTCTTCAAAAGTTCTACCTAAAAAGTTAGCGGTATGCGTAAGTGCAATTTCTTTTTCATTTTTGGTAAGCTTCCCTTTCTTTAAAACTGCAGCTTCTAATTTGTTCCAATCTCTAATAACTCCTTTGCCATCATTAATGACAACTTGTTTCATTATTTTATGAGATTCAATGTATAAAAAAGTAAGGTGAGTAAGAATATCGTAAATTTCAGAACGTCCTCTAGTTACCTCAATATTCATTTGCTCTTCATCAATGCGATAGCAATTTCTTCTTCTTTTTGAAGGTATAATAGGTTCAAAATGTGAATCTTTATAACCTTCATCACTTGTTAAGTTGATAAATTTACATTCTTCAATTCCTGCTGGAAGTCGATCAATTACATATAAAAGTCCTTGTAATTCTATCTTTTCTTCAGCAATAGAACCATAAATTTCGGGACGTAATGTTAATAGTGAATCTCTTAATGTTTCTCCTGAAACACCCATTGGTTTGTAAAACCCTCTATTAAAAAGGTGTCGCATGGTGATGTACAATCTTTCGATCGCACCTGAGCTTTCTTGAGCCCTTGTTCTAGTGTGTGATTTCATCATATTCATTTCGGTGCAAAGATACTATACTAAATCTTATTTTAATAAAGCATCGGCAATCTTACGATCGTTAGATAATCTTGGCACTTTATTTTGTCCTCCAAGCTTTCCTTGAGATTTCATGTATTTTTGAAATGAGTCTTTTGAAAGTGATGCTATTTTAAGTGGTTGAAGTACTTTTCCAACGATCAGATCTTTGTAATACGAATTCTGTTCTTGCATGTTTTCATCTAAGTATACTTCAATTTCTGAAATGTTTTCTGGCTCTTCTTCAAACTCAATTAACCATTCATGATAAGGCAATTGATCGTCTTTTGGATTGGTTTGTGGAGCCACTGTAAATTCTGAAATAGAAAAATTAAAATTCAACATAGCTTCTTTTATGGCCTGTTCAACTTCTTTTCCAATTACATGTTCTCCAAAGGCAGAAATAAAATGTTTTATTCTTCCTGAAACAATTACACGATAGGGTTTTAATGAAGTAAATATCACAGTATCTCCAATATTATATCCCCATAAACCAGCGTTAGAAGAAATTATTAAAACGTAATTTACGTCCAGTTTTACTTCTCCAATGGTCAGCCTTTTTGGGTTTTCATCAAAAAACTGATCTGCTTCAATAAATTCATAAAATATTCCAGAGTTTAATAATAAGAGCATTCCTTTTTCTTTTTGAGAATCTTGAAAAGCAAAAAACCCTTCAGAAGCGGGAAATAATTCTATACTATCCACTTTTCTACCAATAAGCGCTTCAAATTTTGAACGGTATGGTTCATAATTAACGCCCCCATAAATAAACAAATTGAAGTTTTTAAATAAGTCACCAATCTTTTTTCCTGAAACACTTTGAAGACGTTCAAAATACATTTGTACCCAAGATGGTATACCACTAATTATAGACATATCTTGATCTATAGTTTCCTCCACAATAGCATCTACTTTAGTTTCCCAATCATCAATGCAATTGGTTTCTAAACTTGGCAATCTATTTTTCTGAAGATATTTTGGCACAAAATGAGCTACAATTCCTGAAAGACGCCCTAAGTTAATTCCGTTTTTTTCTTCTAATGTCGGACTTCCTTGTAAAAAAATCATTTTACCATTTACAAAGTCTACATTGCCAGTTTCATGGATGTAACAAAGAATAGCATTTCTTGCAGCTTCAATATGTGAAGGCATTGATGCTTTTGTTAATGGTATGTATTTAGCTCCTGAAGTAGTACCGGAGGTTTTTGCAAAGTATAAAGGTTTTCCTGGCCATAACACATCTTCTTCTCCTTCAACCACACGATCTACATAATTACGTAATGCTTCATAATCTCTTATGGGTACTTTTTTTACAAAATCTTGGTGAGTTTTTATGTCATTAAACGAATGATCTTTTCCGAAGGAAGTATTTTTTGCCTTCTTAATTAATTGTTGAAACACTTTTTCTTGAGTTTCAACTGGTTTTGAAGACCATTTTTTAATTTGCTTCACCACTTTTATTGCGAAAACTTTTGCTCCTAAGGATTTTAAATACATAAAAGAGGGTATTAATCGAAGTCAATAAAATTTGTTGGGTTGATAGGATATCCATCACTCCATAATTCGAAATGTAAGTGCGGTCCTGTGGTAAATTCTCCAGTATTTCCTACAGTTGCAATTACTTCCCCAGCTTTCACAAGCTCTCCTTGCTCTTTAGTTAGCATGCCATTGTGTTTATATACAGAGATTAAATTATTTCGATGTTCTAATATAATGACATTTCCTGCTTCTGTGGTCCATTCTGCAAATATTACTGTCCCATCTGCTGTTGCTTTAACTGGAGTGTCTTTTGTTGTGACTATATCAACAGCATAATGCTTTTCTTTTGGATTGTATGATTCAGTAATGGTTCCTTTAACTGGAGAATATAGCACAAAGTTCAATTCCGAATTTTCTACTAAAGGATTGTATTTATCTTCCTGAGATACTTTTTCTCTTAATAATGAATCTGCAATTGAAGGATTAAAATCAACATCTGATGCCTCTAATTTTGCTGCTTCTACAATAGAATCTTTATTAAAATCAACTGTTTTAAGATCTCCTGTCAATACTTTTTGAATGGAAGCTAAATATTGTTCATTGATATTAATGATTCGTTGTAATGAATCTGTTTTATATCGCAATAAGGTTGCTTTCTTTTTAAGTTTTGTTGAAGAATAACCAGGAATATATTCTCTTAAAGGAGTAAAAGCGATAAATAAAGTAGTAATCGCAATTAAAAGAACAGTAAAAATTGTACTAAAAACGAACACATTAAGCCTATTCAATTTAAAGGAAAATCGTTCTTCAAATGTATTCTCGTTTAGTACAACTAATCGATACTTATTAAGAAGTTTCTTCTTTATTTTTTTAGTTCTTTTTTCTTTTTTAGCCATAAATTGTTATTGCCTCTTGCAAATATAATGTTTAGCACTTAGTCAATAAGGTCACCTTAACAGTTTTTTATTGTTCTGTAGACTGAAAACGCTATTTGTAAGGAAATCTTGTTACCTTTGTTAAAAATTTAAAACAATGAGCGCGTTATTTTTACCCTTAGCAATTGGTCCTTGGCAAATAGGTTTAATCGTATTGGCAGTATTATTGCTTTTTGGAGGAAGAAAGATTCCTGAATTAATGAGAGGATTAGGTAGTGGTATCAAAGAATTTAAAGATGCTTCAAAGGAAGATGATAAAGATGATCCAAAACTTGACGAGAAAAAGTAATTATTAAATATACTTTTCAAAAAATATAAAAAACCTCTTAGATATAAGAGGTTTTTTTATGCTTACTAATTAATTTTAGCAGACTTTAGTATAGATTCTAATTCAAATTGAAGGTTTCTTTTTTGCACAGAGGGTGCATACGTAAATCCTTCTAATATTAAATATCTATTATTTGTTTCATCTTTAATTGCATAATTTAAAAAAGGTCCTGCCATATATTGGGTTTTTACTTCCCAAGTTCCTTTGGTTTCATATGCAAATTTTCCATCCATTTCAGTCTTAAAAAGAAATGGAGCGTAGGCTTCTTCTGTTATAAACCTTCCACCTTCTTCAACAGGCATATAATCTCCAGATAAATTATCTCTCATGGCAATTATTTCGCCCATCGCTAAACTATCATTCGAAATTGTACTTAATGGTACTTCATAAATAATAATATTGGTACTACCTGATTTTAAATCTTTTCGAATCCAATAAAAATCATCTGTCTTTTTAGCAACTCTATACGCTGAAGGTACCTTTATTGTTACTCCTAATCTTTCTTCTAATGAGTCTATTTTTAAAAGTGAAATAGCTGTTCTTTTTTGCCTTTCTTTTATTTCAGATTCATGAAATTTTTCAATTATTTGCTTATAACTTTTGTTTAACGCAGCGATTAAACCTTCTTCTGTTTTTGAAATAATAATAGCTCCCGTTTGAGGTTTTGCAAATGAATTGTTTGCAATTGAAGTTTTTTCATTTTCACCTAAAGAAACATGTAAAAACAAACGATTGCTTTGTGCAAATCCTGAAAAATCTGAAGGTTTCATCTGTCTCATTGAAAAAAGAGGTTCTTCTTGAGGTAATCCATCTGTTGGAGAAGCAAAATGATTTCTAATGGTTTCTCCTACGGGACCATTCCATAAATCATCTTCTATAACTACTTGTAAAGAGTTAATATTACCTACAGATTTTTGCTTAAAAGGTTCGCCATTTCCAGAGTTATTACAAGAAATAAGTGTCGCTAAACTAAAGAATGTGATGAAAAAATATTTCATATGCTTAAAATTTATATTATTTAAAAGTCATATGTTGTTCAGTCTTAATCACTTCGTTAGATGACAAAACCTTTAACATGTTCGTTTTATGTAGATTCGATTTAAAAATGAATAAATGTAAACTTATATTTCATTTTTATTTGATGCGAATATCGTTCCATTTTTTAATTAGAAAGCATTCTCATTCAAAATTAATAATATTTACATCTTTTTAGGATAAATAATGAGTCGTTGTCCTATTTTTAATTTAGTGCTTCTCAAGCCATTCCAACGTTTAATCTGACTAACTCCAACTCCATACTTAGACGCTATTTTACCTAAATAATCTCCACTTCTTACTCTATATCGAATTCTATCAGATTGAGTAAAAACTTTATCTAAAGGCTTTTCTCTTTTATCAAACTCTTCTTTAGCATAAGCGTAGATAGCTTCTTCATTATTGACGAATTTCCCCATTGCTTCAACAGGTAAGCGAAGCATATAGGCTTCATCTTTGACAACAGGAATCACTCCAAGTTTATATGAAGGGTTTAAAAACGTTAATACCTTTAAATCAATATTTGCTACATCAGATACTTGCTGAAGTGAAATCATTTTTTTTACTTGAATCGTATCTGTTGCTACATAGGGAAGTATAGGACCATTGCTCTTAAAGCCATGTTCTTCAGCATATTCAAAAATATACATGGTAGCTAAAAACGCAGGTAAATATCCAGCTGTTTCACGTGGTAAATTCCCTCTAATATTCCAATAATTTGTATAACCACCAGATCTACGAATTGCTTTAGATACATTTCCTGGTCCCGAATTGTAAGCTGCTAAAGCTAAATCCCAATCATTAAAACTCTTATTTAAGCTTTTTAAATATTTACAAGCAGCTTCTGTTGCTTTTACAGGATCTGAACGATCATCAACATACGAGTTAACATCTAATCCAAACATTTTTCCTGTCGCAAACATAAATTGCCAAAGACCCGTTGCGCCTACTCTCGATTTAGCTGTTGGTACCAAAGCAGATTCAACGATTGCTAAATATTTAATTTCTAAAGGAAGGTTATGCTTGTCTAATTCTTGTTCAAACATTGGAAAATAATAATCGCTCAAAGCCATCAATTT
>JAHRWC010000112.1 GCA_019090365.1 Flavobacteriaceae bacterium | reverse complement strand
TGATGATGATGGTAGTGGTACTGTTGCGATGCTTGAAATGGCGCAAGCTTTTCAAATGGCAGCAGATAATGGTAATGGCCCTAAACGTTCTATTTTATTCCTACACGTAACAGGTGAAGAAATTGGGCTATATGGATCTAAGTATTATACTGAAAACCCATTATTCCCTTTAAAAAATACAGTGGTGAATTTAAATACTGATATGATTGGTAGAATCGGTTCTGAGAAAAAGGGAAATGATAATTATATTTATTTAATTGGAAGTGATAAACTAAGCCAAGAACTTCATGATTTATCTGAAGAAGTAAATAGCAATTATGTAAACCTAGAGTTAGATTACACTTATAATGACGATGACGACCCTAACCGTTTTTATTATAGAAGTGACCATTATAATTTTGCGAAAAAAAATATTCCAGTGATATTTTATTTTAATGGTACCCATAAAGATTATCATAAACCAGGAGATACTCCCGATAAAATTGAATATGAATTGATGGCAAAAAGAACACAATTGATCTTTTTAACTGCTTGGGAAATTGCCAATCGAGAAGGCAGAATTACTGCCGACAAATTATAATGATTTTTAAAACTCTAAAAAAGTCTATTAATAGTAATAAACTTTTTTTAGTTACCCCCACAAAAAAAGCTTCTCTGTTAAGAGAAGCTCATGCTTTTGGGTGGAAGACGGGATTCGAACCCGCGACCCTCGGTACCACAAACCGATGCTCTAACCAGCTGAGCTACAACCACCATTTAATTTTTCGCTTTTAAAGCGGCTGCAAATATAAATCTTTTAAAGACTTTTTGCAATAGACTATAGAAAGATTTTTAAATTAAATCGTATAATGATTTTACAGCTACATAACGTTCTACGGTAAAGCCTTCTGCGTGTTCAGACCCTATTAATCTTCCCATATCTTGGGCTCTATAAGTTATACTATCTTTAAAGTTTGTGGTAGATATTGGTGTCTTTGGCTCGTTAGAATCTTGTTGATGAAACTGTGTTTTATAAGCAAAGACAGCTTCTAATTTTTTATCTAAAAATCCTGAAACATCTACTACAAAATCGGGTTCAATATTTTTCCATTGAATATAATGATATACTTGTTTTGGGCGCCAGGGATTTTGCCATACATCATCACCCGGGTACTTGGTATCAATTTTTATTAAGCCACTTAAAAAACATGCATCACTTGCTAATTGAGATCCTTTTCCATGATCGATATGACGGTCTTCTATTGCATTACATAGAACAATATCGGGTTGATACTTACGGATCATTTTTATAAGCTCTAATTGATGTACTTTATCATTTACAAAAAATCCATCTGCAAACTCCATATTTACACGAACTGAAAGTCCTAATAATTCTGCAGCATTTTTGGCTTCTTCATCTCTAGTTTCAGCGGTTCCTCTTGTACCGAGTTCACCACGAGTTAAATCTATAACTCCAACTTTTTTTCCATTCGCAATTTCTTTGGCTATGGTAGCACCACAACCTAACTCTATATCATCTGGATGAGCACCAATTGCAAGTATATCTAGTTTCATGTTAATATTTATTATTTTTTAATTGTTGAATGCCTTTTGTCTTAAAAATAACCCTAAAATTACAAGGATTAAATAATTGGAGAAACCAATCCATTAGTAATGGCAAAAATTACAAGTCCAGCGCCATTTTTAACTCCCGTTTTTTCAAGTAAATTTTTTCTATGCACTTCGACCGTACGAGGGCTTATAAATAGTTTTTCAGCAATTTCAGTTGTAGTATGTTGTAAGCATATTAGCCCCAATACCTCACGTTCTCGTGGCGTTAAAAAGTCATCATCAAAAACAGACTTTTTAGAATCATTATTTGAAGATGAATATCGATTATTTACGATTTTCATTACTTCATTATCGTAATAAAAACCATTAAAATACACTTGTTTAATTGTATGCAATACTTTCTTTGGAGGTGAATTTTTCACTAAATACGCACTTGCTCCAACATCGATCATATTACGTATAAAAGGTTTTGTATTATATGTAGTTAGTGCAACAATACCTATTTCGGGATATTCTTTCGTAATAAGTTTAGTGGCTTCAACACCATTTAGCTCTGGCATTTTTATGTCCATGATGATTACATCTGGAAGAAGTTCAGCAGAAGATAAATATTCCATCAACTCTTTTCCATTTGTTGCCTCAAACATTACATTAACCTCATCATTTCTGGTTAAAATATGAGCAATACCTACTCTAAAAAGTTCTTCGTCGTCTGCAATTACTACATTAATTTTCATTTGTTTAAAATTTAATACTTATTTATCTATAGTAATGTTAATTTTTATTCCTGATCCTAACTTAGACTCAATATTCAATGTTCCATTTAATATTACGACTCTATTTTCTATACCACTCATTCCTAATCCTCTTGCCTTTTTAGCACTTTCAATATTAAAGCCTTTTCCATTGTCTTGGTATTGTAAAGATAAGTTGTTTTCTTCTGTTCTTAACGTCAATTTGATTTCAGTTGCATTTGCATGCTTAATTGTATTATTGACTAACTCTTGTAATATCCTAAAAACATGCAATTCGTGATTTGTTTCTAGAAAACCTTCCTTATAATCTAATACATAAACTGTTTGATATTTCTTTGTTTCACAAATTTCTTCACACAATTCTTCTAATGCTGCTTTTAAGCCGAACTTCTGAAGTGTTGGCGGCAACAAATCATGTGCAATTTTACGTGAACTTTCAAGTACTGTATTTGTGATTTTTAAAATACTCCCTCCTACTTGATTTGCTTCTTCAATTGTAATATCATCTTCAGTTAAAATATTTGCGTTTAAAGAAACTACATTCAATTTTGAACTAATAGCATCGTGCATATCCTGTGCAATCCTTTTTCGTTCTTCTTCTTGGGTTACAATAACAGATTGCAAAATTGTTTTTTGGTGTTCAATTTCTAAATTTGCTTTCTCTAATTCAGACTTAATAATGCGTTTTCTTGAGAAGTAAAAAAATAAGATTATTGCAATAGACATTAGTAGTAATAGTCCTATTGCTATAAGAATTATACTTATGATTTGATTTTCGCCTGTGAATAATTCTTTAACCATTCAACGAAGATAAGAATTTGTAGAGCAATATAAAGCACCTCATTTAAATCCATTAATAATTGATATCCGTATCTAAAAACCTCCTTTAAATCGAAAACCAGGTTCCCTGAAGCGAATATTAAAATACTTGAT
>JAHRWC010000111.1 GCA_019090365.1 Flavobacteriaceae bacterium | reverse complement strand
CTAAAGATTTAGAAGCTATTAAAGAGTTTTATTCCAAAGTATTTCATTGGAAATTTACAGATTATGGTCCAACTTACACTTCATTTTCTGAAAGTGGTATTTTCGGCGGATTTGAACAATCAGATGAAACAATAGTAAATGGAGCTTTAGTGGTTTTATATCATTCAAATTTAGAAGATATTAAAAGTAAAATCATTTCGGCAGATGGAGTCATTTCAAAAGACATTTTTTCTTTTCCTGGAGGGCGTAGATTTCATTTTATAGATCCAGCAGGTAATGAACTTGCGGTTTGGTCGGATAAATAATTCTTACACGACTTTATCTAAATAACTTATTTTATCTTCGTATTCAATTATTTTGATTCGTTATAACCATTCAGAAAATGAAAAAAATAAAATTCCCTACCGCTCAAACCATTTTATTAATTATTGCCGCAATGGTTACTCTACTAACTTGGTTTGTACCTGCTGGTAAATATGATACACTTTCATATAACAAAACTGAAAAAACCTTTACTGCAGCGAGTACAGAAAACAGTAAAACATTACCTGCTACTCAAGCTACTTTAGATGATTTAGGGATAAAAATTCCTTTAGAAAAATTTACAAATGGAGATATTTGGAAACCAATAAGTATCCCTGAAACTTATAAAAAATTAGAGGCTAAACCTCAAGGTGTAACCGCTTTTTTGAAATCTCCAATTAAAGGTATTATTGAAGCAGCAGACATTATATTTCTAGTATTAATTATTGGTGGACTCATAGGAATTATGAACTCAACAGGTGCTTTTGATGCTGGAATTTCATGGCTGGCAAATGCTTTAAAAGGAAGAGAGTATTTGCTCATCATTTTTGTTACTTTTTTAATTGCAATAGGTGGTACTACTTTTGGATTAGCAGAAGAAACCATCGCCTTCTACCCTATTTTAATTCCAATATTTCTGGCTGCAAAATACGATGCCATGGTAGCACTTGCCTCCATATATATAGGCTCGTCCATAGGTACCATGTGTGCCACCACCAACCCTTTTAGTACAATTATAGCTTCAGATGCTTCAGGAATTAATTGGACTACAGGAATTGAACTTAGACTTGTAGTTCTAGTCTTAGGAACATTAATTTGTATTCTTTACATTTTGAGGTATGCAAAACGTGTAAAAGCGGACCCTTCAAAATCGATTATTTTCGATCAGAAAGAAGAAATAGAACAAATGTTTGGTAGTTCAACCGATTCAAATAGTAAACTTACAGGAAGACTGCGTTTAATCTTATTTATTTTCACTGCTTGCTTCATCATCATGATTTATGGAGTTTCTATGTTAGAATGGTGGTTTTTAGAAATGACAACTGTATTCTTAGTAGGTGCAATACTTATTGGTTTTATAGCAAAAATTAAGGAATATACCTTTGTAGATACATTCGTAAAAGGAGCTAGTGATTTATTAGGTGTTGCTCTAATTATAGGGATTGCACGAGGTGTATCTGTAATAATGAACGACGGATTAATTAGTGACACAATGCTTTACTATGCAAGTGGAGTTACCGAAGGCATGAATAAGGGAATTTTTGCAAATGCAATGATGCTTATTTATGCAGGCTTATCCTTTTTTGTGCCCTCTTCTTCAGGAATGGCTGTATTAACAATGCCGATCATGTCTCCATTAGCAGACACCGTTGGTATTGGAAGAGAAATCATTGTAAATGCTTATAATTATGGACTTGGATTGTTTGCTTTCATTAATCCAACAGGGTTGATTTTAGCTTCACTGGCGGTTGTAAAAGTAGGTTATAACAAATGGTTGAAGTTTGTGATGCCATTAGTTATTATACTATTAGTTTTCACAATGGTCATGTTAACTATTTCGGTATATATTTAAACTTAAGATTTAAATACGATTGTTCCTTCAGACTTTAACATGAAATCAATCACTTTAAGAGTATCAAATTCTATATGAAGACCAATGCCTTTTCTACGAGCTCCTAGAAGTTTTTTATATTCAGGTTGGTATAATTTTGCTCGATGGTATTCTTTATTATTTAATAAAGCCACCACTTTTTTTGTCGGAATTGTACTTGGTAGTATTCCTGATTTTATTAAGGTATGTAGTACGGTATAGGTTTCTTCAGGTAACATTTTGCTATGAATATTTGAAGATATAAGGTATTAAAAAATCAAAATATATCCAAACAAAAAAACTACTCTAACATTAGGTTTTTTTCATTCCATAAAGTGATTCCTCCATCCATATCATACACCTTTTTAAAGCCCATTTCTTTAAGGATTCTCGCAGCTCTTGCACTTCTACCTCCAATTTTGCAGTATAAATAAACAGGTTTATCTTTATCTAAGGTTTTAATTTTTTCTTTAAAATCACTTCTTGTAACACAAATATTTTGAGCACCTTTTAAATGACTTTCTAAAAATTCTTCTGAAGTCCTTACATCAACTAATTGCACAGAATCTTCATTATGAACAGCATCATATACTTGTTGAGGAGAAATAAGTTCTATTTCACTTACTTGGTCTGGACTATGTGTAGCGTCCTTACAAGATTGAAACGAAATAATTAATATGCTGATTATGAGTACTAATAATGACTTTTTCATAGTGTTAAATATATCACAAAAACTGAAATGTTTTTATAGATAGACGCTAAAAAAAAGGAATTGTTACAAGTTTTTAATTTATTTCTGAAAATAAACTACACTTTAACAGAACAACCAATGGCTTTTGTTTTCTTCACAGAAACCTCTTTTCCTGCTAATAATTCATTTACAGCATTGGCTAAAAAACGATCTTTTACATTATCCGCATTACGCACATTATCATCAATAGCTCCAATGTATTTTACAATATTCTTACCTTTTTCTTTTTGAAGTAAATATACATGAGGTGTTTTAGTAGCGCCGAATTGAGCATAAACACTATGACTTTCATCGTATAAATATGGGAAAGTAAATTTCATTTCTTTTGCCTTTTGCTGCATCAAAACAAATGTATCATCTGGCTGTACATTTGGATTGTTTGGGTTTATTGCAATTACTGGATAACCTTTCGATTTAAATTCTGCATCAAGTTGATTAATTCTATCTTCACTAGCAACAGCATAAGGGCAAGTATTACAGGTAAAAATAACAATGAATCCTTTAGCGTCTTTATAATCTAAAAATGAAACCATCGTTTCATCCACATTTTTCAAATTTATATTTGAAACCTCATCTCCTATTTCATATCCTTTAAGAGTTGTTTCACTAAGCATAAAACTACTTAGTATAAATACCATAGAAAGTACTAAAAATGTCTGGGGTAAAATTCTTTTAATTTCCATATTGCTAATTTAAAATGTTTTCTAATTCGTTAACTAATTCTTCATAGGTAAAAGAACGTTCATAAAATTTTCGCTCTTCTTTATTGTATATTAATGTTGCAGGAATTGCTCCTTCCCATTCTTCACTCACTTTTGGAATCCAAGTATTCGCATCTGAATCGTTTAAATGAATTACTTCAGATTTAATATTTCTTTTCCTTACAAAAGGAATTAAGTTAGTCTCTACTTTTTTTGGAAAATCTAGACTTATTAAAACTACTTTGACTTTTTGATCTTTATAATTTTCTGTTATACTTTCGAAATAAGGCAATTCTTTAATACATGGTTTACACCAGGTTGCCCAAAAATTAATAACATAGGTTGTATCGTTTTCTCTTTTGAAATAAGGTTCTATTTCTGAAAAACTTAAAGAAGGAATTGTGTTTTTTATGATCGATTTACTTGCACTAAGCTCTGAAGTATTTTCTTCAGCCTTATCTTTTGTTTCAGAAGTAGAATTTATACAGGAATGAAACAAAAACAAGCAAACTATAAGTAAAAGTTTATTCATTTTCTAAATAT
>JAHRWC010000015.1 GCA_019090365.1 Flavobacteriaceae bacterium | reverse complement strand
TGTATTATCAGGTTTGTAAGGAAGTTTGTTTAAATGAAGAATATTATGTTGTTTTTGATATTGCTAACAATAGAGTAAAATTTATTGATAATTACGATGATTTTGAAACCTATACAGGTGAAACTAAAGAAACTATATCTCAGGATAATAAGGATTCAGGGAAAGTTGATAATTCGGTAGTTGAAGAAGCTGAAAAAAAATCTGAAACTAAAGGGCTTTGGTCAATTTTCTTTATAGCTTTCTTATCTGGCTTTGCAGCATTATTGACACCTTGTGTGTTTCCTATGATTCCATTAACGGTTAGTTTTTTCACAAAGCAAAGTAAAAATCGTTCAGCGGGTATTAAAAATGCAATTCTCTATGGAATATTTATAATAGTAATATATGTTTTATTAGGATCTGTTATTACGGGTGTTTTTGGAGCAGATGCACTAAATGCATTATCAACCAATGTGTGGTTTAATGTTATATTCTTCCTATTATTAATTGTGTTTGCAGTATCATTTTTAGGAGCTTTCGAAATTACCTTACCTCAGTCTTGGGCTAATAAAGTAGACAGTCAAGCAAATAGAGGTGGTATTGTTGGAATCTTTTTTATGGCATTGGCATTAGCTATTGTTTCATTTTCATGTACAGGACCAATCGTTGGAACTTTACTCGTTGAATCTGCTTCAAAAGGAGGTATCGCACCAATCGTTGGAATGCTTGGATTCTCATTAGCAATCGCTTTACCTTTTGCATTATTTGCAATGTTCCCTGGTTGGATGAATTCTTTACCAAAAAGTGGTGGATGGTTAAATACTGTAAAAGTTTTTCTTGGATTTTTAGAATTAGCATTAGCATTTAAATTCTTATCAAATGCAGATTTAGTATTACAACTACATTGGTTTGAAAGAGAAACTTTCTTAGCAATTTGGATTGCAATATTTGGAACGTTAGCATTGTATATGTTTGGTAAAATTAAATTGCCTCACGATGGAAATGAAGATAGAATCTCTGTAGGTCGTTTAGGGATGGGACTTGTTGTTTTAACCTTTACAATTTATTTAATTCCTGGTTTATGGGGAGCACCATTAAAATTGATAAGTGGTTTCCCACCACCAATGCATTATAGTGAATCTCCATATGGAGTAGGGTTTACAAAAACTGGAGGATCAAGTAGTGTAGATTCTGAAATACCTGATGGAGCAAAATTATTACCAAACGGTATTGTTGCTTTTGACGATTATTTTGAAGGTTTAGAATATGCTAAAAAAGTTAAGAAACCTGTATTAATTGACTTTACTGGACACGCCTGTGTGAATTGCCGTAAGATGGAAGATAATGTTTGGGTAAGTCCTAAGGTGTTAAAAATGCTTCAAAAAGATGTGGTGCTAATTTCTCTTTACGTAGATGACAAGAGAGATCTTCCAGAAGATGAACAATATACAAGTGACGTAACTGGAAAAAGAATTAGAAGTATTGGAAATAAATGGAGTGATTTTCAAATTTCACGCTATAAAGCAAATGCTCAACCTTACTACGTGTTAATGGATTTAGATGAAAATAATTTAATTGATCCTGTAGGTTATACACCAGATATTGAAGAATATACCAAATGGTTAAAAACTGGAATAGCTAGTTATAAGTAAAATAAAAATGTCCTACTAAAATTATAGTAGGACATTCTTTTTTTCAAACCTTAATTAAGTTTTTATTTATCTAACACTAAATTGAAAAAACTTGAATTGAAATAGAACTTTTTATCCCCACAAAAAACCATTTCAAAATAAATAAACCTTAACTTAGTCAAAGGTACAGAGGAAACAAAGACTGAGCTATCCGTATTTATACGTAATTTGAAAATAAATGTATACAAATATTAAAAAAATAGGAGTGTTAACTAGTGGAGGTGATGCTCCAGGAATGAATGCTGCAATTAGAGCAGTTGTGAGAGCAAGTGTCTATAATAATTTAGAATGTGTTGGTATATACCGTGGTTATGAAGGCTTGATTGAAGGCGATTTTAAAGATTTAAATGCACGCTCTGTTAAAAATATAATCAATAGGGGAGGAACCATTCTTAAGTCGGCTCGCTCAAAAGAATTTTTCACTAAAGAAGGAAGACAAATTGCTTACGACCATCTTAAAAATAAAGGGATTGATGCCTTGGTAACGATTGGAGGAGATGGAACATTTGCTGGTGCAACTGTCTTTAATAAAGAATTTGATATTCCTATAATAGGTATACCCGGAACTATTGATAATGATATCAACGGAACCGATTTAACTATAGGATACGATACCGCTTTAAATACGGTGGTAGAGGCCATAGATAAAATTAGGGATACAGCTAACTCACATAACCGACTATTCTTGGTTGAAGTAATGGGAAGAGATGCTGGAGATATCGCATTAAATGCAGGTATTGGAGCTGGAGCTGAAGAGATTTTAATTCCTGAAGAAGATTTAGGAAAAGATCGTTTAATGCAATCACTTAAACGAAGTAAAAATTCAGGTAAAACTTCTAGTATAATTGTAGTATCTGAAGGTGACCAAATAGGAAAGAATATTTTTAAATTAGCCGAATATATTGAAAATAACATGACTGGTTATGAAGTTAGAGTAACCGTATTAGGTCATGTGCAAAGAGGAGGAAGTCCTAGTTGTTACGATCGAGTATTAGCAAGTAGAATGGGTGTTGCATCAATTGATGCTTTGCTTAATGGAGAGAGAAATGTAATGATAGGAATTCGCCATAACAAAGTATTATCTGTACCTTTTTCTGAAACGAAAAAAGGTGAAAATGAAATAGATTTAGAATTAATAAGAGTAGCAGACATAATGTCTATATAATATAAAATAAAAAATGAGTACAAAAATTGGGATTAACGGATTTGGAAGAATAGGAAGACTTTCTTTTAGAATCGCAGCAAAAAGAGAAGATGTAGAAGTTGTAGCAATAAACGATTTACATGATGTAGAAAAATTAGCATATTTACTAAAATATGATTCAGTTCACGGAAGATATTCAGGAAAAGTTGAAGTAATTAATAATCAATTAGTTGTTGATGACAAGGTTATAAGAGTTTCTTCAGAAAAAAATCCAGAAAATTTAAAATGGGATGAGGTAAATGCCTCAATCATTTTAGATTGTACAGGTGTTTTTAAAGATATTGACTCTGCATCAGCTCATATAAAAGCTGGAGCAGATAAAGTAGTTATTTCGGCACCATCTAAAACAGCTCCTATGTTTGTAATGGGAGTAAATCATACAGATGCTACAAAAGACGATACTATCATTTCTTGTGCTTCTTGTACAACAAACTGTTTAGCGCCTTTAGCAAAAGTAATTAATGATAACTTCGGAATTGTAGAAGGATTAATGACTACAGTACATGCTGCAACTATTTCACAATATACTGTGGATGCACCTAAAAGCGCTTACAGAAAAGGTAGAAGTGCTATGAATAATATAATACCTACTACTACAGGTGCAGCAAAAGCTGTAACTAAAGTGATTCCTGAATTAAAAGGAAAACTTACTGGAATGGCTTTTAGAGTACCTACAGCTAATGTTTCTGTGGTTGATTTAACAGTACGCACAGAAAAATCAACTACGTTAGAAGAAATAAATGCAACTTTTAAAGCTGCCGCTAATGGAGATTATAAAGGAATTATAGACTATATAGAAGATGAGGTTGTTTCTCAGGATTTTGTTTCAGATGAAAATTCATGTAATTACGATTCAAAAGCTGGAATGGCTTTAAATGATAATTTCTTTAAATTGATTGCCTGGTACGATAATGAATATGGTTATTCTTCAAAATTAATTGACTTAACAGCCTATATCGCAAACTTGTAACAATGACGTTAATTACTGATGGAGGTTCTACAAAATGTGATTGGATATTACTAAACGCCCAAGGCGAAGTAATACTTCAAACTCAGACATTAGGATTGAATCCTGCGGTAGTTGCTCGTGAGGAATTGATTCAACGAATTACATCAAATTCAGAATTGAAATCACTGTTTCAAACAGTTGATAATTTAGATTTTTATGGCGCAGGATGTGGTACAAAAACACCTGTAAAAATTTTGCATGAAGTATTATCTAAATTATTTGTTTCAGCTAAGGTTTCAGTAAACGAAGATACAATCGCTGCTGTATATGCTGCAACAACACAGCCAGGAATCGTTTGTATTTTGGGTACTGGATCAAATAGTTGTTATTTCGACGGTACAACCATTCATGAAAGTGCAGAGTCTTTAGGTTATTCTATCATGGATGAAGCAAGTGGAAATTACTTTGGAAAACGATTGGTTCGAGATTATTTTTATAACAAAATGCCAGTTGAATTAGCTTCACAATTTAAAAGTGAATTCAACTTAGAAGCCGATGAGATAAAAATAAACTTGTACAAAAGACCCAACCCAAATATGTTTTTAGCATCTTTTGCTAAATTCATGTTTACAACCAATGATGTAAATAATTATTTTTACAATTTATTGAAGATGGGAATTGAAGAGTTTATCGAATATAGAGTACTTTGTTTTAAAGAAGCTAAAACTGTTCCTGTTCATTTTATAGGTTCTATTGCTCATTTTTCTGAAGAAGTATTAAAAGAATGTATTGCTTCAGAACAATTAGAATTAGGGAAAATTATAAGAAGACCTATTGATCTGTCTCTTATACACATCT
>JAHRWC010000110.1 GCA_019090365.1 Flavobacteriaceae bacterium | reverse complement strand
GCTCGTTGCGTACGTACTTCACCTAAAAATTTTATTAATACATTTTTAATATCTGCAACATAAGCTTCTCCTTTCCATACCAAGGCATTATCTTGAAGTGAGGAATAATTTTTACTATCAACAAACATTTCAGCATAATTACGCTCTCGATAATTTCCTTTTGAAAGCAATGAAAAGATTAAATAACAAAGTGTATTAAATAATAAACTCCAAAAGAAAGCATGTGCTGGCGGACTTAAAAAATCTAGACCAAATAATGCGTTTGGTTTTAGAATACCTATATTGAAAAGTCCATGATCGATAAACTCTCTTGAACCTGTAAATGCTTCTATAGTAAAAGGAAGAATAAAAGTATAAGTTGTGATTAAAAAACCTACAATAATTCCAATAATTGAAGCTTTTGAAGAACCTCTATTCCAATAAAGACCGATAAAAAAAGAAGGAGCCAATTGAGCTATGATGACAAATGAAATTAAACCGATAGAAAAAAGTGAAAGTTCAATAGAGAAGTTGACATAAAATAAATAGGCAATAATAATGATTGAGAAAATAGAAATTCGTCTTATATTTTTTATGTAATTGGCATTTTTTTCGGGTTGACCTTTTATAAACTTATCTAAAAATCCATAAGGAATAATTAGGTTATTACTCACCATAGTTGATAATGCTAATGTAGAAACAACCACCATTGAAACTACTGCTGAAAACCCACCTAAGAACACTAATAATGCTAGAAATACATTTTCATTTTGCAAGGGTAGAAGCAGGGAGAAATATTCGGCATTTACGGTATCATTGAAAGTGATATTTCCTGCCCAAGCAATAAAAATAACAAAGACATTGAATAAAAGTAAGTAGAGTGGGAACATCCAAATGGCTTTCTTTAAATGTTTCTCGCGGCTATTTTCTACCACAGAAACTTGAAATTGTCTTGGTAATAAAAAGATAGCTGTAAAAGAAAGAAAGATCATGAACGCCCAATTAAATCCACTTTCTAATCCATCAAGTTGGATTAAACTTTCAAAGTTGGGTGTTTTTGAAATTTGATTATAAATATCTTCAGTTCCATCGAAAAGATAGAATGTAACATAACATCCTATAATTAAAAAGAAGACTAATTTTAAAATAGATTCTAAAGCAACAGTTGTAACAATACCTCTATGTTTTTCGGAAGCATCTGTTTTTTGTGTACCGAAGAATGTTGCAAAAACCGCCATGATTACAGCTATGTAAAAAGTAGAATCATCGAAAATGCTAGTAGAGACATAGTTAGATTCTTGGGTCATTATTTCGAATGTTTCAGAAATAGCTTTTAACTGTAAAGAGATATAAGGTACAGTTCCTAACACACAAATTATAGTAATGAGTGCTCCTAAAAATCGGTTGTTTCCGTAGCGAAGAGAAATAAAATCGGCTATAGAAGATATTTTATGTTGTTTAGAAATACGAATGATTTTCCGCATAACAACAATCCATAATGGAAAAGCAACAACAGGCCCTAAATAGATAGGTAAAAAATTCGCACCTGAATTTGCAGCAATGCCGACACTACCATAATAGGTCCAAGCAGAGCAATATACAGCAAGAGATAATGTATATATATAAGGGTTGTTCACCCATTTACTTTTCGCATTTTTTTCGGCTAAAAATGCTATATAAAACAAGAAAGCCAAATAGGAAACGATTATGATAATTAAAATATAATTACTCATAATGTCTCTTTAATACGATGTAGGAAATTATTATTGAAAGAAGCCAAATACTAAATACCGAAAAATAGAGTATTGGTATTCCGAAAATTGCTCCATTGGTATTAAAAATTAAAATAAGTGGAACATTAAAAATAAGCATTAGACAAATTGATACTATAACTAGTTTCTGCTCATGCCTTTTTTTCATACTTACATTTGAATTTGTTATAAATGTAATAAAAAAAGAATTGTAAAGAAGGTTTAGAAATTAATCTTCTTTAATTTGAATATCGCGTATTTTTTTAAAAAGATCTGAAGAATAAACAAAGTCCGTAACATCTTTATTATCTGTTTTGAAAATTTCTTGGTTGTTTCCTTGCCAAACTAACTTCCCATTTTTAAGGAAAACAATCTTTTCGCCAATTTCCATTACAGAGTTCATATCGTGTGTAACCACAACAGTAGTGATATTATTTTCTCTTGTAATCTCTTGAATTAAATTATCAATTAAAATCGCTGTTCTTGGATCTAAACCTGAATTAGG
Source organism: Flavobacteriaceae bacterium (assembly GCA_019090365.1). GTDB lineage: Bacteria > Bacteroidota > Bacteroidia > Flavobacteriales > Flavobacteriaceae > Marifrigoribacter. Next base: position 1,359 of record JAHRWC010000110.1, on the reverse strand, counting down.
TTCATCACAAAAAAGGTATTTAGGCTTGTTTACAATAGCACGAGCAATAGATACTCTTTTTTGCATTCCACCAGAAATTTCAGAAGGAAATTTTTTATTTACATTTTCTAAATCAACTCTTTTTAAAACCTCATTTACACGTTCAAGCATCTCGGGTCTTTTCTTATTGCTAAACATGCGTAGAGGAAACATCACATTTTCTTCAATGTTCATTGAATCGAACAATGCACCTCCTTGAAAAAGCATTCCACTATCTTCACGTAAAACACGATGTTCATCATCGTTCATATTCTGAATGGCTTTATCTTCAAAATAAATAAGTCCTTCTTCAGGTTGAAAGAGACCAACTAAACATTTAAGCATCACTGTTTTTCCACTACCACTTTGACCTATAATCAGGTTTGTCTTTCCACGTTCGAAAGTGGTTGAAATTCCTTTTAAAACTTCATCCTCGCCAAAACGTTTGTATATGTTATCTACTTTAATCATTAGCTTAAAAGGAGTTGAGTGATAATATAATTTGCCAGAATAATAAGTACACTAGTCCAAACAAATGAGTTTGTACTTGCTTTTCCAACTTCTAAGGCACCACCTTTCATAAAATAACCTTGCCAAGAAGGAACAGTTGCTAAAATAAATGCAAAAACGAAGGTTTTTATAAAAGCATAAAAAATATGAAAAGTATTAAAATCTTGTTGTAGTCCTTGGATAAATGCTTCGGAAGTGCTAAATCCACCATAAACTCCTGCAACCCAACCTCCAAAGATTCCTAGAAACATAGAAATAGCAATCACAAATGGATAAAATAATAAAGCAATAATCTTTGGAAATATTAAATAGTTTAATGAATTAATCCCCATTACTTCTAGAGCATCAATTTGTTCAGTAACACGCATAGAACCAATGCTTGAGGTTATAAAAGAGCCAACTTTTCCAGCCATAATAATTGACATAAAAGTTGGTGCAAATTCTAATACAATCGATTGTCTTGTTGCAAATCCAACTAAATAAGCAGGAATAAGTGGATTGTCAATATTCAATGCTGTTTGAATAGCAACAACACCACCAACAAAAAATGAAATAAATGCTACAATACCTAATGACCCTAGGATAAGGTCATTAATTTCTTTAATAATAAGTTCTCTTAAAACAGACCCTTTTGTAGGACTGCTAAACACTTTTCTAAGCATTATAAAATAAGAACCTATGTCTCTAAAATACTTCATATAGAATTAACTCTTGCTAAAGTAACAAATTGATTTATTAATTTTCTGAAAGAAATGATAAGAAATATTTCTGTCTCTTATACACATCTGACGCTGCCGACGAAGCTAGAAGTGTAGATCTCGGTGGGCGCCG
>JAHRWC010000109.1 GCA_019090365.1 Flavobacteriaceae bacterium | reverse complement strand
GGTGTTGCTGGTTTAGCGGTATTAGGTTTAACTATGTTTTTTATATTTTTCTACAACTATTTTATGGGTGGAGCAACTGGTGCTTTTTCCGTAGAAAAAATGACAATTGTATTAGAAACATTAGCTGGTTTTTCTTTAGGTGCTGAATCTATTGCATTATTTGCACGTGTTGGTGGAGGTATTTATACGAAAGCTGCCGATGTTGGTGCTGATTTAGTTGGTAAAGTTGAAGCAGGAATTCCAGAAGATGATCCAAGAAACCCAGCAACTATTGCTGATAATGTTGGAGATAATGTAGGTGATGTTGCAGGTATGGGAGCCGATTTATTTGGATCGTATGTAGCAACTGTATTAGCAGCTATGGTATTAGGAAATTATGTAATTAAAGATATGGGTGGAAATATCGCTGATGCTTTTGGCGGAATTGGTCCAATCTTATTACCAATGTCTATTGCTGGTGTTGGTATCATCATTTCTTTGATTGGTACTATGTTAGTAAAGATAAAATCTAATGATGCAAAAGAAGCTCAAGTAATGGGAGCTTTAAATGTTGGAAACTGGACATCTATTGTATTAGTTGCAATTTCTTGTTTTGTTTTATGTAAATGGATGTTACCTGAAACAATGAGCATGGAGTTCTTTGGTGAAGGCTTACAAGAAATATCTTCAATGAGAGTATTTTATGCTACATTGGTTGGATTAGTAGTAGGTGGATTTATTTCATCGATCACAGAGTATTACACAGGATTAGGTAAAAAACCTATCTTAAAAATAGTAGAAAAGTCAAGTACTGGTGCAGGAACAAACATTATTGCAGGTTTAGCAACAGGAATGATTTCTACATTTCCTTCAGTTATTTTATTTGCAGGTGCAATTTGGGCATCGTATGCATTAGCTGGATTTTATGGTGTTGCTTTAGCTGCATCAGCAATGATGGCAACAACTGCTATGCAATTAGCTATTGATGCTTTTGGACCTATTTCTGATAATGCTGGTGGTATTGCTGAAATGAGTGAACAAGATCCTATTGTAAGAGAACGTACAGATATTTTAGATTCAGTTGGAAATACAACAGCTGCAACTGGTAAAGGATTTGCTATTGCTTCTGCTGCTTTAACTTCGTTAGCATTATTTGCTGCTTATGTTACATTTACTGGTATTGAAGGTATTAATATTTTCAAAGCTCCAGTTTTAGCAATGTTATTTATTGGTGGAATGGTTCCTGTAGTATTTTCTGCATTGGCTATGAACGCAGTAGGTAAAGCTGCAATGGAAATGGTATATGAAGTAAGACGTCAGTTTAAAGAGATTCCAGGAATTATGGAAGGTACAGGGAAACCTGAATACGATAAATGTGTTGCAATTTCTACGGAAGCTTCTTTAAAAGAAATGATGTTGCCAGGATTATTAACCATTGGTTTACCTTTAATTATAGCTTTTGTTCCAATGATTTTTGGAATGGAAAATGCAGCGATTGCTGAAATGTTAGGTGGTTATATGGCTGGTGTTACTGTAAGTGGTGTTCTTTGGGCAATCTTCCAAAATAACGCTGGTGGTGCATGGGATAATGCTAAAAAATCTTTTGAAGCTGGTGTTGAAATTAATGGTGAAATGACATACAAAGGTTCAGATGCACATAAAGCTGCTGTGACTGGAGATACTGTTGGAGATCCTTTTAAAGATACTTCTGGTCCTTCAATGAACATTCTTATTAAACTTACATGTTTAATTGGATTGGTAATTGCTCCTATCTTAGGAGGTCATTCTACGGAAAGTCATGAAGCAATCAATGAAACTAGTATTGAAATGAAAATGGATGCTGTAAAAGATGCTAAAATTTCAAAAGAGATTAGAGTTGAAAAATCTGTTGAAGGAGATGTTGTAACTGCAAATGTTACTATTGAAACTACAAAAGATGGTGAAACTACTTCTGAAACAAAAACGTTTACAGGAACTGATGAAGAAGTAATGAAGCAAATAAATGCCTTAGAAGACGTAAATGTTGAAAAAGGTAAGAAAGTGATTAAAAAAGTAATCAAAGAAGTTGAAGAGGTTGAAACCAACTAGTTTAATTCTTTAAGAGATAAAAAAAAGCCTGACATGAAAATGTCAGGCTTTTTTATTTATAAGTAGATGCTTTTAAAACAATCCGTTTATCTCTGCGTCAATGCGATTAATCACATCACCTAAATGTTCTGGGTTGTCAACAAAGTCTAAATTATCTACATCGATAATTAATAAATTTCCTTTATCATATCCATGAATCCAGGCTTCGTAGCGTTCATTCAATCGACTTAAATAATCGATACTAATAGAGTTTTCATAATCTCTACCTCGCTTGTGAATTTGACTCACTAAATTAGGAATTGAGCTACGTAAATAGATTAACAAATCTGGACCTTCAGTCACACTCTCCATTAAATCGAATAATGACTTGTAATTTTCAAAATCACGATTGGTCATAAGCCCCATTGCATGAAGATTGGGCGCAAAAATAAAAGCATCTTCATAAATCGTTCGATCTTGAATTACGGTTTTTTTGTTTTGTCGAATTTCTAGAATCTGACGAAAACGACTATTTAAAAAATAGATTTGTAAATTAAAAGACCAACGTTCCATCTGATTGTAAAAATCATCTAAATATGGATTGTCTTCTACATCTTCATAATGAGCTTGCCATTTAAAATGTTTTGATAATAAACGGGTTAATGTGGTTTTTCCTGAGCCAATATTTCCGGCAATCGCAACGTGCATAAATCTTATTCCTTAGGGTGTGTTAGTGAATATTTGAGTAACTTTTCTCCGTTATAAATATACAGGAAATCTTGACTAAGCTGCAAATCTTTTACAGTAATTTCCAAAGTATTTAATTTAATAGGTACAAGGTTGTTTTCATCGATATAATACAATTCATTTTCATTAAAAACGATAAGAACGTCACCTTCATGTGTAACTTTACTTAATTCATAAGGTTCTAATTTATAAATCAATGAACCATAATTGTTGAATTTTTGAAGAGATTTTTCAGTAGTTAAATAACAGAAATTAAAGCTACTTTTTTGTGAAATAATTTCACCTTCAAAAGGAATTGTATTTGATGTTTTAGTGTTTACTCTATAGTTGTATAACTGTAATTCTTGACTATTAATATTAAAAACCCAAAGCTGGTTATTTCCTGCATTTGTTACAGCTCTTGCATGAATAAATTCGGGAAGCATATTAAATTGTATTCTTTCAATTTCTGACAATCGATTGTCTAACATAACAACCGTATTTGTGTCTTCGTGAAAAACGATAACCTTTAGAGGGTTAATAATATCAACTGAGGATATTTCTCCTAATTGTAAATCGTTGTATGTAAAATTTCCCTCCTCTCCTTCTTTATAGATTACATGATCTTTTACAAAATATAAGTTTTGGTAATTATCAACACCTATAAAAGAATCTGCTTTTAAAAGTGTTTCATTCACAAGTGTTAGCTCTTGTGAAATCATAAAACAAGGGAATAATAATATGAGAAAAAGATTTTTCAAAACGCTACAAGATACAAAACCTTAGCAGATTAATTTGTACCCAAAACCTCTAACATTTACAATCTTCACATTATTATCTTCACTAAGCTTTTTTCTAAGCTTAGAAATAAAAACATCCATGCTTCTTGCGCTAAAAAAGTCATCGTTGTTCCAAAGTTTATTCAAGATAAAAGTCCTGTCTAACACTTCATTTTTACGTTGATACAAATGAAATAATAAGTGTGCTTCTCTATGAGTAAGTAGGGTTGAGGTTTCTTCGTTTTTGTAATTCAATTTTTGTTTAGGAAAATTAAAATTGTAGCTGCCAATAGCTACTAAATCTGTACTTTTTTGTACTAGATTTCTATTGAGTAAAGACTTAATTCGAACAATTAATTCTTCCATGCTAAATGGTTTTTTTAAATAATCATTTCCTCCAATTGAAAACCCTTCAACGACATCTTCTGTTTGCGATTTTGCCGTTAAAAAGATAATAGGGATTGAGTTATTTTCTTGTCTGATCTCTTTCGCTAAAGTGAAACCATCTTTTTTGGGCATCATCACATCTAGTACTAAAATGTCTGGAGTTTCTCTCTGAAATTCTTGATATGCTTCTTCACCATTAACACAATGAGTTACTTGAAAATCTCGTGTTTCAAGGCTTTCTTTTATAATCTGCCCTAAAGCAGGTTCATCCTCTGCCAATAAAATGGAAATCTTTTTATCCATTAGGTAGTGTAATATTAATTGTAGTTCCTTTTTGGAGAATAACTTCTATGGTACCATCGTGTTTCTCAATAATATTTTTAGTGTAATAAAGCCCGATACCAAAACCTTTCACATCATGTGTATTCCCTTTTGGAACCCTATAAAATTTTTCAAATATTTTATTTGCTTGTTGTTTCGTTAACTCATTTCCATTGTCATGAATACTAATTTGTATGCTGTTCTCTTTTTTCTGGAGTGAAATTTTAATAGCGTCTCCACCATATTTAATAGCATTATCGATACAGTTATTTATAGCGTTTTCGAAATGAAATGGATCAACATTAATTAAACTTTCTGTTAAATCAGTTTGAAATTGAATTTTCTTTCCATGTAATAATTCTTCAGAAATAGTAGTAGCTTTCTCAAGAAACGCAACTAGATCTATTTCTTCTAAATTTAACTCTAATGAATTACTATCTAATGTTGCGGTTTCCAGCAATTTTTCAACCATTACTGTTAACTTTTGAACTTCTTGCGTGGACATTTCAGCATACTTTTTACTTTTTTCAGGATTATTACTATCATTAAAACGTTGAATACCTTCCAAGGCTACACTAATGGTAGCAAGCGGTGTTTTAAACTCATGAGTAATATTACCTGTCTCTTAT